>JAOAHD010000002.1:300000-522690 GCA_026415395.1 Candidatus Binatia bacterium
TTGATACTGCAAGCCTGCCCGCGCTTGACGCAAGGCACTTACGGAAAAGAGCGAGAATAGCGGATCCGCGAAGCGGTCGAGTCCAGGCAAAATCGCGCCCGAGCGTTGCTCTGGTTTGTAATACGTTCCCTCGAGGCGAGCGAAAACGCGCGGATGCAGCACCAGCCCCGCACCGGCTGTGGCTTGTTGGAAATTCCGTTCCGCGGTGTCGTAAGCGGCCAAAGCGTAAGTCTGCGGACGCAGTGGCAACTGCGCAAATGATTGTGCCCAAGTAAGACCGGCAAGCTGGCTCACGCGCTGCTGCTCGCGTTGGACCTGGGCGAAACTCGCGACCAACTGCCCCAGCGGGCGCGATCGCCAACGCGCCGAACCACCGAACACTTGCTCGTCTTGCGAAACCAACTCAGGTCCGCGCAGCGGCTCGAAATAGCGCGGTTGTCCCCCGAATACGGAGACAGCAAGCGGACCGCCACGGTCGATGCGCAACCTCCCGGCATCGGCAACGGTGATCGCGCCAGGCACTTCGTCAATCAGTTGTCGGCCCAAGGAAAGCTCGATGCCGCGGATTGGCACACGGGCAAAGCCAAGGTAAAAGTCGGACGCACTGTCCGCCCGGCTCCAATCGCGCGCCAAGCGGAAATAGGTCTCTCCACCGACGCCGTGGTGCAGATCAGGAGCCAAGATTGCACCGTACAAGTTGGTCGGCGCTTCTGTGGAGTCGCGGGCAAAGCCCTCGCGCAGTTGGCTGTTTCCGGTCATACCCGCCGAGAAATCCGCAGCGCTCGCTCCGGCTGCCCACAGCCCTGCTACCGCAGCCCACCCGAGCACCACCCGAAACGGCCACCGCATTGGATTACCCGGCACTGCCGATTGCTCACGCGCCCGGCGACATGGTCTGCCTCGATCCGCTGGAACCCCTGCTTCGCTCGTGCACCAGCTTGCTTAAGCCATCTTCAGAACGCCCGTGCATGCGCACCCGAAACCGGGAACGAGCGTCCCTCCGCGTGGCAGACTGCACAGGCTTCGTGTCCGGCGCTTGTCGTTTGCGTGGCAGCATGGGCTTTGGCCACTGCACCATCGTGGCACGAGGTGCATGCCGATGTGATCGGTCCTTCGCGTCCGTCGACGACCTCGTTGCCAGTAACCGGATCGAGATGGGTGAGCAGCGAGCCCTTGGCAGGTCCGGGGAACGGCGGGATCAAATACGTGCTGGCCAGGTGGCAGGTGCGGCAATTGCGCCGATCGCCAGGGAACAGAACCTCGGAGAAATCGAAGCGCGTGAAGTTAACCGGTGGCGGGCCGAAGCCATACACGATGTAAGGCTTTTGCTCCAACTCTTCGCCGGTGTGGATTTTGTGAATCAGCACTTTGAAATCGATGGTGGCCGTAGCATCGCCGGCCGCTACCGCTGCTGAATCCCGCCGGCGGCGCGCCACGTCGGTTTGATCGGGATTGTGGCACATGACGCAGTACTCCATGGAGTTGCGGAGATTCCCGTGCACGCTGAAATCGACGGAAAAGTCGCCGTGGCACTGCGCGCAAAGCTGATCATCCACGACTGCCCGACGCACCACTGGCGCAGAGCCGTCGACGCTAAAGGTCACCACCGGGTTCGATGCCGCTTCCTGAAACGTCTTCGGGCCAATCGGATCGATCCCCGCCAAGGTGACCTGCCGCCGCGCCTCAGCGCCGATCGCCCAGGTGCCGCTTGCACTCGCAGGGATGGGGAACGGGAAGCGGTAAGTAAAGAGGCCGCTCTCGTCGGGGCCGGCCAACGTGCCTGACGCCCCTGCCCCGGCGGCTACCGCCACGAGCATGCTTGCGTACTCTGTCGTGGGTCCACTCAAGGTAAAGGCCAATCGGTTAAGGCGGGAGAGATCGGTCAAAGCAGTGCCATTGCGGTCGGTCACCCGGAACGACACCGTCGGCCTTTGTCCAGCACCGTGATCGCGAAGGCCGACGATGTTCACTGCCAAGCCAGCAAGCTGGCGCGAGCGACCCGGGACCACGTGCGCACCAGCAACGGAGACATCGAATTCTCGCCCGGAGTCGGCCTCGTGGCAAAAAGCACAGTCGCCATCCTCGAACCCACGTCCTTGGAAGTGATTGGTTCCCGGCTCGCCCGCTGCAGTCGGTTGCGTGGATGGATTCACATCGTCGTGGCATGACGTGCAAGCTGCAGTGCTCGGGCGGGTAAGGTGGTATGAAGCCGTGGCGCCGTCGCTGTGGCATACAGCGCAGTACTCGATGGCACGCGGGAAGCCGACACCAGTGACCGTTCCGTCCGCATGCTTTTCGGCAAACACGATATCCTGGCGCTGAAAGCTGCTGTAGATGGCGTACTTGGTTCCCGGCGGCCCGGAAACAACCGAGGGCAGCTCCTTGCCGCGGTGAATTTTATGCACCATCACGCCCATATCCACGCTGCGCCCGCGTTCATCCACGGCCTCCTGGGTGTGGCACAGCGTGCACAGGCGGAGTTCGCGCCGATTGCCGTGGGCAACGAGAGGATCGTGGCAACTATTGCATTGTGCCGTGGTGCTGCCGGCGCGAATTTGCGGAGTGCCACCCCCCGGCACGAAGTCGAACACCGGGTTGGCGCTACGCTGCACGCCCTCGAGGAGTCGGTCGACTTGCAGTCCGACGGTGTAGGTGGCACCGGCAACCACATTTTCGAGTGTCCGCCGGAAGGTGTAGCGGTAGAGACCGCGGGTGGCGTCCACCGTTTCCAGCGTGCCGCCCGAGTCGTACGCCGGCCGCGTGCGGTTGATGTCGTTCACATACCGGTCAAAGGAGCGGTTGAACTCCCCGCCGCCGGCGTACTCTTCGATGTGCGCTAGCGTAAAACGCACCCGTGCCTGCGCCGGGTTTTGCGTCGCAGTCAAGACTGGAGTGAGAGGCGTGCCATCGTCCGCCGTCAAGGTAAACAGCACGCGCAAGCGGCGGCTGTCATCGAAACTTGCGTCGACAATCGCGGATTTCACCCCTTGGCCCACGGGTGTGGGGAGAACGATCGGGGTGGCCGTCCGCGATGCAGTGGGAGAAGGAGTTTCCGGTGGCGATGGAGTCGGCGTCGCCGTGAACGCTGCAGCCGTGGGCGTCGGTGTCGGCTCGGCCACGGTAGGACTGGGAGAAAAAGGCGCGATCGTGGGCGTGGGCGTTGGCTCCGCGGCAGTAGGGGTCGCGGTTGGCGACGCCTGCGGGCATCCCTGCAACACGGCGATCACTGCTTGCAGGATCTCCTCGATGGAGACCGTTTGATCCCCATTGCTGTCGGCTGCCGGGCAGGCGGCGATGGCAGCCGAGCCGAGCGCGATGTTCACAGCAGTCACAACTTCGTCCACCGTCACCTCGCCATCGCCATTGCAATCGCTGACGCAGATCGCCCCTGCTGGTCGAGAGGATGCACCCAGGGCAAAAGCTACCACGGCCGCAATCACGAGCCCTTCGAACCACCGCATAGCCGATCCACTCATGCACGTTCCCCCTTTCCTCAGATGAAGTGCTACCCCACGCCAGCGATGCGGCTGCGGGCAGCAAAGATCCCGCAACGCGCCCCAAATGAATCGCGAGACCTGACCCGGGAGTGCTGCCTTCATAGCATCTAGCTGCCATATCCAGGCCAAGTCGTGAAGGGGTTTTCCTATTTTTCTTGCTGGCAATTGGTTTGTGTCGAGCGGTGATTTAGTGGTACGAGAGCAGCGCTATGCCAGGGTTTGGTCGTGCGGCGTCGGCGCTGTTCTTGGGTTGCGCATTTTTCGCGGCTGGAGCGCGGGCGCTCTGTCCGGGGGATTGCAACCGCAACGGTGAGGTCACCGTGGATGAAGTGATCCTCAGCGTGCGCTTGGTCCTACAGGAAGAGAGCCTTGGAGCGTGCGCGGCGGCGGACGCCAACGGCAACGGTGAGGTTACGGTAGACGAAATTGTGCGCGCGGTGCGCGCGGTGCTGGAGGGCTGTCCCGGGTCGGTGGTCTACTACGACCGCGAAGACCTGCGCCGCACGAATCCGTTCCCGGATGACTACTGGCTCGCGGACGATGCGAATCAGCCGACGGGGGTGCGGTTGAACATTGCGCCCCCGGTTGCCACCAGCGATGTAAACGGCATCTTCCGCATTTTGCTCCGCGAGGTAAACCGCCTCGATGGCTTTAGCCCCATTGCCCATTTTGTCATCGAGCTGAGCGACGCGCCCGATCTCCAATCCCTGCCGCTTACGCCCGCGGAATCTTTGGAAAGCGGGCAGAGCATCGGCTTGTTCGATCTCACCCCTGGATCGCCCACGTTCGGCCAGCGCGTGCCGTTTCGGATCATGGTGCGCGATGAAGCCAGCGTGCTCGGCGTGCGCAGCCACAGTCTCTTGCTCTTCCCTTCCATCTCGTTAACGCCGGGGGGACGGTACGGCTTGGTGGTGGCTGCGCCGCTGCGGAATGTCGCGGGAGAGCCGTTTCGCCCCACGCCGTTTTTCCGGCGCGTGCTCGGAGCCGAGCAAGCGGGCGACAGCGCTGCGGTACGCAAGGTGCGAGCGCTCAGCCGTGAGGTGCTCAGTGTGGTCGCAGAGCGAGAACCGGCGCTTGCGAGCTCTGCCTTGCTAGCCGTTCGCTTGTCGGTGCGCAGCATGCGCAGCATTGCTGACGACTTGCTGGCCATCAAAGAGCAGGTGGACAACGCCCCGCCGCCTCGATTCGAGGTCTCTCTGGTCACGCCGGAAAGTTCACCGACGAGTGCTGTGGCTGCCATTGTGCGAGGCACCTGGGAGGCGCCGGATTGGCGCGACGGCTTGTACTTGGCGCGCGACGCCAATGGGCGCCCGCGGCAAACCAAGACCAATCGCGTCGGCTTCGTTCTGGCGTTGCCCAAAGCCAGCCTGGAGCGGCCTGCGCCCATTACCATGTACCAGCATGGCAACCCGGGAAGCGCGGAGCGTGAGGTGCCCATCGAGGCGCGCGATTATCTGGCAAGCGCGGGATTTGCGGTGGCAGGGTTTACCGACAATTTGAATCGCGAAGTCAGCGCCGGCGCAACCAACCAGGAAGAGGCCATTGTGCGGCAGGTGACCGCAGTGTTCTTCGCTCTCGTGCAAGATCGCCGCATCCCCGATTACTGGACGGAGCTCAACGCCGAACAACTGGCTTTCGTGCGCTTGCTCAAAAGCCTCGGCTCGTTGGACGTGCTGCCGGTGGGGGCGCCGGACGGAGTGCCGGATCTCGATCCTTCGCTGCCCCTTACCTACGTAGGCATCAGTCAGGGTGCAAATTATGCCCCGGGCTTGTTGCCGTACGCACCCGAAATTGGCGCGGCTGCGTTGGTAGTTGGCGGGGCGCGTCTCACGGAAACGTTGATCCACCAGCGGCCCGATGACTTCGTGCGTCTGCTCGGCCAAGTGTTCCCCAACATGACGCCGGCCGATATTTGGACCGCCATGTCGCTCTTCCAGCACGGCTTCGATCGGCAAGACGAACACAATCACGGCCGTTTTTTGTATCGCGAACCGTTGGAAGTGGCCGGCACACGCAAAAAAGCGAGCGTGTTGCTCACCGAGGGCTTGGAAGATTCGCTAGTTCCCAACCACACCACCGAAGCCTTGGCCTGGCTCATGGGACCCATTCCCCACCTTGCCCCGGTGCAACGCCCGGTGCCGTTTTTGTCAGTCGTCAGCGGACCCTTGCAGGGCAACATCGATGCCCAGACCACCGCTGCCTTTTTCCAGTTCGTCCCCACCGGAATTCCTAATCTACCCCCGACACCCGGCTGCGCGGCACTCTCGCCGGCCATCGGCAGTGAAGGCCATTACTGTGCGCAAGACGCAGCCGAAGCCCGCCGCCAACGCATCGAATTCCTGCGCTCCGCCCTAGAAGGAGCGGCCCCGCGCATCATCGACCCGTTCGCTCCGTAGGGAGTTTTGCAGCCGGCCGCTACCGAACATCCATTGAATCGAGGCGATGCATGCCGGCGCGATGCTCAATCCCGCATGCCCGGCAAACCTCCGGGCGACACGCACCGTGATCGGCCAAGGTGGCGGCAACGCAGGCGTCGCCCGAACGGTCCGATGCGCTGCATGCGGGCGGCGGGGCGAACATGTTGGAGGCGAGGGCCGTGCGCCCGGAGAGGGCCGAGGTGGCGGTTCTCAGCGGCACACTGATTTGTAGAGAGCGTCTAGGCGGGCGCGGAGCTCGTGGTCACTGAGGCCAGGCATGGCTGGCTTGAGCTCTTGTAAGCGGGCACACGCAGCTTTCGTGGCGCCATTTTCCTGATCCAAGCGGGCGAGTTGGTATTGACCTTCGTACCAGGGGGCATCCCCCGGCCGGGCCGCTTCGGTGTAGCGCTTCCACAATTGCACGGCCTCTTCGCGGCGGCCGCGCGCTTCTACCAGGCGCGCCAGTGCACGCAGCAACGGCAGCGAATTCGGTTTGGCTTCCAACGCTCGACGATAAAGCTGCTCGGCGCGTTCGAGGTCTCCAGTGTTTTCGTAAAGGCGCGTCAAGGTCAGTTCGCCGCTTTCGTTCAATGCGCCCGCTTCCGCCAGCGCACGGTACAACTGCAGCGCCACCCTCTGAGCAGCCACGTCGGCACTGGCATCGCCGGCATTGCGCAGGGCGGTGCCCTTGCGGATGAACTTGATTGCTAACTGTTCCACTTCCTCTTTTCCGTACTGCTGCAGGAGCTTGGCCCCGTTGCGGCCGGCTTCCTGTTCCGCGGCCGGGAACTGCGCCAGTTCAGCCAATGCCAACAAGCGCAGCCGCACCACCGCGGGTACAAGCTCCGCCTGCTGCGGGTAACGTTGCTCGAAGCCATCCAACATTTGGGCAATCGCCTGCCAATTGGGTTCCGGCTGCCAACTTTCCCACGCGGCTTGCAGCAACACGAGCTTCGCCCGCATGCTGCTCAGCGCCTGTTTGTCCATGGTCTTGCCTTCCTCCGCGCGTGCCAGCTCAGCACTCAAGGCCCGCAGTTCCTCGCCAACCTCTTGCATAGCCGACTCGCTCGGACGCCCTCTCGTTCCGAGCAAAGCCACGCGACACTGCAACGCACCGAAGCGAGCGCGGAGCTTGAATTCGGCATCGCCGGTAACGTTGCGGTAGTACTCGAGCGCCTCGGCGCACTGCTGCCGGCGCTGCAGGAGCTCGCCAAGGCGAAAATACGCTTCGTAAGCAAATCGGTGCTGGGGGAAGCGTTCTACGTAATCGCGCAGCGCCCGTTCGTATTCGGGCGTGTCCGCCGCTTCGGGTTTGTCGGCGGCAAGCTTCTCGCGGGCTTTAAAGCGCAAGTAGGCAGCTTCGGCCGCGTCTTCTTTCCGTTGCAGGGTGAGGGCTTGCTCGAGCTCGCGAGCCGCTGCCTCCCACGAACCGAGCTGAAAATAGGCCAAGCCCAGCAAATACCTCCGCTCGGCGTCGAGAGCAGGCGAAAGTTGCGTCCCTTTGGCCATGTCCTCCAGAGTGCGCACGGCCTGCGTGAACTCTTTTCGCTGCAACATCATCTTCACTAGCTCCAAACGCGCCCGCGGGCTGGTGGCATCTTGCGCGTACTTGGTGGGATCGTCCACCGATGCGAGCAGCAACTGCTGCGCTCGCTCTTCCCACGCCCCACCGGCACGCCGCACGCGTTCCAGCAAGGCCACGGCTTCCTTGCGCTGGCGTTCGCCGTCCGGGCCCGCGCTTTTCTTCGCCAGCTCGAGCAATGCACGAGCCCGCAAAAATAAAGCGCGGGGATCTCCGCTATCGGGTCCAGCGAGTGCGGCGGACACCTTCACCGCTTCGGCGTAGCGTCCGTTGCGCACTAAGCCATCGAGGAGCGCAAGCCGTGCCTTCAGGCGGCGGTCGGGCGGGTTTTGCGGGTCATCGGCAACTGCTTGCAAGTCCTCGATCGCAGCGTCGAACTCGCCAAGCTCGAGGGCACACAACCCGCGGCCGAGCAAGCTTTCTCGTTGTAAGTCGGTGGTCTTCTCCCCGCCGAGAAAGCTCGCGAAACCGCTCGCCGCCTTTTCGAGCAGCGCCTTGCGCTGCGCCCCGTCGAACAGGCGAGCGCCGTAAAACCGCACCCAGTTCAAGTAATACAACGCCTGCGCGCCGATCGCTTGCCCTTGGCGATACTCCGGGGAATCGTAAAGCGCCTCGAGGTCGCCATCTTCCTCGATGACCCTTTTCACCATCCGTTCGAGCTGGCCGCCGGTTTTTTCGTAAATCGCTTCCAACGGCTGGCTCACGGTACGGTACGCTTCGAGCAATGTGGCGCGATCCTTTCCTTCGGTGCCGCTTTGTATCCCGCGGTCCATCAACGCGATGAACTGGAGCGCCGCAGGGCCGAGACGTTCCACTGCGGCCTGCAAGGCTGCCGGCTCCGCCGGTGGCTGACCAGCAGGCCAGTGGGCAATCGCGCGCCGAACCTCGGCTTGGATCTCGCTCGCGCTTTGGGCGTACACCGCGGCGCCCCCGAAACCTGCAAGGAGCGCGCAGGCAAGGGCAGCCGCGCAGCGTGGGACCACGAAACTCACAGAAGCTCCTTCACGTACTTTGCCATTTCAGTTTTCCAACGAGAGCCGAACGTCAGCTCGAGGATGGTCCGCATCAGCACCTTGTTGTTTCCGAGCTGGACCATCTCCCCGCCGCCGAGTTTGCTCAGTTCGCCGAACACGCGCGCCACCTCTTTGTAATGCTCGGGCATGGGTGACGGCTTGTACGGCTCGCTGCCGTGCAAAGAGCGCCACATGAAACGATCGAAGATTTCGTGCGATGGTTGGGTCACGTCAATGGCGCTGAAGTACCCGCCTTGTTGGCGAAACTCGCGCACGATCCGTTTCACTTCGTCGACCTCCCACGAATGCGGCGGAGCATCGCCGACCAAAATGATCACCTTCTTTGCTTGCTTGCGCCACTTGAGCTCGTGCACCGCGGTATCGAGTGCATCTTTGACGGCTTCCTCCCAATCGCCCCCACCGCCGGCTTGGATGGTGGAAAGAAAGTCGACCAACTTTTGGGTGTTGAAACTCAGGTCGGTCCATTTGACCACGTAGTCGTCGCCCTTGTCCCGAAAGACGACGATGCCCACGCGTGTGGTCGGCACCAATCTTTGCAGGGTGGCAACGAACTCCTTCAAACGTCCGCGAACTTCGTCGATCACGAACTGCATGCTGTGGGTGGTATCGATGACCAAAACCACATCGAGCCCCACCTTGCGCAATCCGCCCACGTACTCGCCAAAGCGCCCGCCGAGGCCGCCAATGCCACCTCCGCCCGCGCCAAACGACACCGGCACCGCCATGTCGACTACCGGTCCACCAATTTTCGGCCCGAAGCCCCCGATGCTGGGCAGTTCCGGTGCACGCACCCCTTGCACCGCGGGGCTTCCCGCCTGCGCCTTTTGCGGGAGTGCAGTCTCGGGCTTGAGCGCCCCAGCCACATCCCGCAGGGAATCGGCACCTTCGAAGACCTCCTCACCGGGAACCGCTTCCTCCTCCACTTTTACGCGGATTTGTTCGATCTTTTGAATGACCGTCAGCGTGACCGTCGCGAATACGAACAAGAGCCCCACGTGCACCAATCCCGACACCACGAACCAACGGGCGGTGCGCCCCGGGCGCGGCGCCCACGGATCGAAAGGTTTTTGCGGCGAAGCAGGTGCAGCGGGCATAGAGAGCAGGCGAGCTTAGTTCAGACGCCGTCGCTCAGCGGCAATGGCAATTTGCGTGGCCCCGGCTTTTTGGGCAAGCGACAGGATTTTCACCGCTTGACCAAAGAGCACATCGCGATCGCCCTCGAGGACCACGGGCACGTCAGGCCGCGCTTGGATGAGCTGGCGCAGCGTGTCTTCGAGCTGCTCGTAGGGAGTGAGTTGTGCGTTCACGTAAATGTCGTTCTGAGGTGTCACCGTGATCGTGATTTCCCGCGGTTGCGCGGCGGTGGCATCCACTTCCGGTAGGCTGATCTTGGCTCCGGACTCGACCATAGCCGCGCTGGTGACCATGAAGATAATCAGCAACACGAGGAAAATATCGGTGAGCGGCGTGATGTTGATTTCCGAGACAATGCCCTTGAGGCCACGATGCCGAGTACTAAACGCCACGGGCCTTCCTCCCTAGGTGGATGGCATCGAGAACACGATTGCACGCAATCGTGAGCGCAGCTTCGATGCGTTCAATCTGGGTTTGGAAAAAGTTGTAAAACACGAGTGCAACGATGGCGACGCCTAGGCCCAAGGCCGTGGCCACGAGCGCTTCGGAAATCCCGGCGGCGACTACAGAAAAGCCGCCGCTGCCCATCACCGCCATGCTGTGAAACGCTTTGATAATGCCCACCACTGTGCCGAACAGACCAATAAACGGCGCGGAGCTGCTCACCGTGCCAAGCACCCAAAGCGGCCCCTTAAGAGCTTCGATCTCTTCAAAGCGCTTGTCCTCGGTCAAATCCGACAAGTACTCGAGCGAGTCGGTGGCGTGCCGCGCAATCACGTCGGAAAAGATTCGCCCGGCTGGCGTACTCGCTTGAGCTTGTGTCGCTTGGAGTGCGGTTTGGAAGTCGCCGCTTTCCAGCGGCGAGCGGATGGCCTCAGCCAATTGCAAGGTTTGCGGAATGATTCCGCGCAGCGACCACGCGCGTTCTAGGATAATCGTTACCGTTGCCACGGAAAACGCGAGCAAGGGGTAGGTGGCAATCCACCCTTGCTGAATCATGTCGAGTACACTTAGACCCTCCACAGTGCTTCCTCCTGACAAACGCTATCTTGTGCGAGCCATGCGAGTTTCATCGGGGCAAATTAGCGAGGGGAACTAGGTAGCGCGATACGGGCAAGGATCGGCGCAACACGATCGGGCAAGACGCCGCCATTACCTGGGCCTCGCTCCTCAGCGCAGGCCGCTACTGAAAGGCACCGCCGGTGGCAAGCATAAAGCGGCGGACCTGCTCCAACGGCCACCTGTGCGGTTTGCCGATGGGTGCCAACTGCACCGCGATCCGCGAACGGCGCCGATCGAGTCGGCCAGTGGCCAAGCCGATCGATGAACAGGTGAGGCTGGATGCTTTGGCAGAATTCGCTTGCACGGGGCCAACACTGTTGTTACGCGGCTGCATAAACGCATGGGGTCGGATGTTGAGCGGAGCGCGCAGCTCAAGCTGCGTTTTTGGGGAGTGCGGGGAAGCTATCCGACTCCGGGGGCCAGCACTGCTCGTATCGGCGGCAATTCGGTGTGCATGGAGGTCGAGGCGGGCGGGGTTTCGCTCGCGTTCGACGCTGGCACTGGCCTCATTGCCCTGGGGCAGCGGCTCGTCAAGGAGCGCACGCGTGGCACGGTGCACGTGTTTCTCAGCCACTACCATCACGATCACATCGAGGGACTGAGGTTTTTTCAACCAGCGTACCACCCCAACTGGCGCACGGTGGTTTACGGCCCGGCCTTGCCCGGTGCGCGGGTCGAGCAGGCATTGTCGTTAAGCATGGCGCCGCCATTTTTTCCTGTGGCCCTTCACGAGTTATCCGGCGTCGTCAAACTGCACTCGCTGCATCACGGGCAAGAGGTACGCCTCGGCACCAAGCCTGCGGTGAAAGTGCGCCTATTTGTGAGCCGAGCGCACCCAAAACTGGGCGTCGGCCTCTATCGCGTGGAGTGCGCGGGGAATAGAGTCGTATACGCCACCGACATCGAAAGCGCACGGGGCGGACTGGAAGACGTGGTCACGCTCGCCCGTGGTGCCGATGTTCTCGTACACGACGCCCAGTACACCGACGAGGAATACCGCGACGCCCTGCGCAGCCGTGTGGGCTGGGGTCACAGTACGGTGGCCATGGCTTGTGAGGCGGCGCGCTTAGCCGGCGTGCGGCGGCTCGTTCTGTACCATCACGACCCGAGTCACGACGATGCCACAATGCGCGCCCTCGATCGTGATGCCCGCCGTTTGTTCCGCGCTAGCGTGATTGCGCGGGAGGGCATGGAAATAGAGGTGAAGTAGCCTTGTCTGCGCTCCGGTCCGCATCGCGCGTGCAACCGTCAGCCCTCTACCGCTGCGCCGCCGGTCGGCGACGCCCGAACGCGCAGGTCTCGCTGGCAAGCGTCGCTGGCACTCGATTGGCATTTAGAAAGGTCGCCATGCATTCCTTCCGGCTCACAACGCTCTTCGCTGATCGACAGCAGGGGAACGCTGCAATCTCTGCGAGCGAATGGGGGAGTTTGCCTTCCCGTGCAATCCTGGGTCTGCAGTGGGTCTGTTTCGGAATTTGCCTGCCGGCCTTGGCCATTTTCGCCGCGAGTCCAAGGTTACTCCTGGCCGACCCTGGCCTACCTTCTGCAGCACCCGTGGTCGCTTCACCCGCACCCCCAGCGGTGCTGCTGGGTACTGGCGACGAGGACGGTGACGGCACTTGGGAGGAACGCCTGCTCCGCACCCTGGCTGAGTACTCGCTCCACGCTGGCACGGCTGCGGGCACGCTGCATCGCTGCCCAGAGGGTGGCGCGCTGCGGCCGGCGTGTCGCCCCGGTGAGCACCGCACCGTGGTGCGAACCGAGTTCCAAGGTTGCCGCGTTAAAGTGGAAGGCGGGGCGGTACTCGGTGCCACTGGGGAATTGATCCTGGCTCTTCCGGTTGAGGATGCATGCAACGGCCACGGGCGACAAGCCTGCGGTACACTCACGGTGGAGACCTTGCGTGCGGTCGGTACTGTGGCTGATGAGACTGGTCAAGTGCTCCGGGTCATCGATTTCTCGACTCTGCCGCTGCCGCGAACGGTCGTGGTGCCCTGTGCAGGCGGAAATACCGCTCGTGCTCCGTAGCGACACAGCAAGAGGACCCGACTGGATGCCGCGGCTTCGCCGTGATCCTTCGAAGTGTTCAAGCACTCCGGGGTCGACCGTCGCCCGGCCCAATTGACCAAAACGCGGACGAGGTCTTTAGCCGCGCTTGTTGCCAGGGTCGCGCCGCTGCGGAGGCGATTGCAGCGAGGGCCCGGCTGGCTTGGGCTTGAACGGCTAACCGCCGACTAGCGCAGGCGGCGGCCTAGATCGTCGAGCAAGCGCTCCGCGCCCAAGCGAGCGAGTTCCTCAGCACTGAACCAACGCGGACCAGCACGCCAAAACATCCACCAGTTGAACAAGTTCGCTGTCAGCGGCTGTTGGGTTTGATCGAAGCGGCTTTGCCACAGCACCTGGCCCGATTTCACGGAGACCAGCGCTAGTCCGAACGACACACTGGCGGGCTTCTTCGCACCGTACGGTCCGCCCTCCCGTTCGACGAAGCGCTCCACCGTGCCGTACAGCACCGCATCGGCGCCCACCGCTCGCCCTAAGGCGACGGCGCGTTGCTCGACGGGAAGTTTCCGGTCCACCTTGCGCAGCGCCTCGATCACGGCGAGGTCCGGGACAAAACGAAAGCGGGGATTTTCCGCGAGCACGGCGTAAATCTGCGCGGTGACTGTTTGCTCCGCACCTTCGGGGAGGCGCACATGGTCCGCCTCGGCGCGTTCCAACGGCAGCACGGCAATCAGCTCTACCGGCTCCTCCAGGGGCGGAGCCGAACGCAACCTCGCGCATCCCCCGAAGAAGGCTATGCACACTGCGGCGGTGCAGATGGTTCTCACAGAGCGGCGCCGGCGGCCATCCATACGCTCAAACCGTCAGTTTGATGCCCAGTTCCCGCAACTGCTTGGGCTCGACTTCGCTCGGGGCATCGGTCAGCAGGCACACGGCCTTTTGTGTCTTAGGAAAGGCAATCACATCGCGGAGTGACTGCGCACCAGAAAGCAACATCACCAGGCGGTCGAATCCCAGGGCAATGCCGCCGTGAGGCGGCGCACCGTAAGCCAACGCGTCGAGCAAGAAGCCGAACTTCTGCCGGGCTTCTTCCTCGCTGATGCCGAGCAAACGGAACACGCGTTGCTGGATGTCCGGCCGGTGAATTCGAATGCTGCCGCCCCCAAGTTCCGTACCGTTGAGCACGATGTCGTACGCCAGCGCTTTCACGCTCGCCGGGTCCGACTCCAAGCGCTCCCAGTCCTGCTCGCGGGGCGACGTAAATGGATGGTGCACGGCCACGTAACGCCTCTCCTCCTCGTCCCACTCGACGAGCGGAAAGTCGGTCACCCAAACAAACTCCCAGCGATTGGCGGGGATCAAGTCGAGCTGATGGGCAAGGTGCAAGCGCAAGTGCGCCAGAGAATCGTTGACCACTTTGGGGTGGTCGGCCACGAACAGCAGCAAATCCCCAACGCTCGCACCGCAGGCTTGCTCGATGGCTGCTTTCTCTGCGGCGGACAGGAACTTGGCGATGGGAGATTGCCAGCCGTCGCTTTGCAGGCGCACCCACGCGACGCCTTTGGCACCAAACGGGGCGACGATTTCCGGCAAGCCATAGAGTTCGCGCCGCGACAACCGGTCCCCGTCGGGCAAGCGCAGCACCTTGACGATCCCGCCCGCTTCCAACGCGGCGCGGAACACCTTGAATTCGCTGGTGCGCAGTGCCGCCGAGACATCGGTGAGCTCCAGGCCGAAGCGCAAGTCAGGGCGATCGATGCCATAGCGCGCTACAGCTTCGTCGTAAGTGAGCCGGCGCACCCTGGCAGGAAAATCCACGCCCGCCAGGCTGCACGCGGTGCCCAAAATCCCTTCGGTGATGCGCATCACATCTTCGGGCCGCACGAACGACATTTCCAAGTCGATTTGCGTAAACTCCGGCTGGCGATCGGCACGCAAGTCTTCGTCGCGAAAACAGCGGACAATCTGAAAATACCGGTCGAACCCTGAAACCATGAACAGTTGCTTGAAGAGCTGGGGAGACTGCGGCAAAGCGTAAAACTTTCCGGGGTTCACCCGGCTCGGCACCAAGTAGTCGCGCGCGCCCTCCGGCGTGCTGCGGGTGAGGAACGGCGTCTCGAGTTCGACGAAGCCTTCGCTGTCCAGGTAATCCCGTACGGCTTTCGCTAAGCGGTGGCGAAACAGGAAGCGCTGCTGCATCTCCGGCCGGCGCAAATCGAGGTAACGGTATTTGAGCCGGGTCGCCTCCGCGACCTCGCCCGCGGCATCCAACGCAAACGGCAAAGGGCGGGAGCGGTTCAACAACCGAGCTTCACTAGCTACGAGTTCCACTTCTCCTGTGGCAATGTTGGGGTTGGCGGTTTCCGCCGTGCGTTTGGCCAGCACTCCCCGCACCGCGACGACCGACTCGGTGCGCAGCGCCTCGGCAATGGCAAATGCTTGCGGGCCGCGTGCGGGGTCGAACACCACCTGCACCACGCCGGTGCGGTCGCGCAAGTCGACGAACACCAGCCCTCCATGATCGCGCCGCGCATCCACCCAGCCCATCAACGTCAGGGTTTGCCCGGCGTGCTCGGCGCGCAGGGTCCCGCAGTAGTGCGACCGGGTCCAGTCGCCCAACCCGGCCAGGCCTATCTCAGTGAGCTGTTCCTGTTCGTGCATGAGGTCACCGTACCAATTCTCGCGTTTCAGCCTTGGGCGGGCGCCGTGGGCTGCTCGCCCAGCGAAGCCAAGTAAGCACGCACCTCCGGCACCGTCCACCCGAAGCTCACGGCGTGGCGATAGTCACGTTTGCGCAACATATCGCGCACCGTGGCTGCCCCGGCTTCGAGTTCCGTTCCTCCCACGATGAGCACAAACGGCGCACCACACTTGTCCGCTTGCCGCATTTGGCTCTTCAGGCTCCGCGCCGCCGACCCCACTTCAGCCTTGAGCCCTTGCGAGCGCCAGCGATGTGCCAGTGCGAGCACGTGTTGTTCCGCCTCGGCGTCGAGCGGTGCCAAGAAAACTTCCAGCGGTGCGGCCAGTTGCTCGTCGATGGCCAAAGCCGAGGCCAGCAGCACCCGCTCGAGGCCAAGCGCAAAGCCGATGCCAGGCACGTCGGGCCCATCGAGGCTTTTGACCAAGCCATCGTACCGGCCCCCGCCGCCCACGGCATTTTGCGCACCTAGGCCCTCGGCTTTGACCTCGAAAGCTGTTCGCACGTAGTAGTCCAGCCCGCGTACGATCTGGGGGGCGAGCTCGTAAGGAATGTGCAACCGATCGAGGTAACGACGTACTGCTTCGAAGTGCTCCCGGCAGCCCGGGCACCAAAAATCCTCCATCACCGGCGCCTGCGCCATCAGCGCGGCGCAAGTGGCGACCTTACAGTCCAAGAGGCGTAGCGGGTTGCGCTCGAGGCGGCGCTGACAGTTCTCGCATAGCTCGCTGCGGTGCGCCTCGCCGAAGGCTCGCACAGCTTCGCGGTAAGCGGGCCGGCAAGCGGCGTCGCCGAGCGAGTTCACCTCGATGGTAAAGCGCCGGAGTTCGCAAGCCGCGAGCAGGTCGTGGAGCAGGGCAAGCACTTCGGCGTCGATGGCAGGATCTTCACGGCCAAGCACCTCCACGCCCACTTGGTGGAACTGTCGCAACCGGCCTTTTTGCGGCCGCTCGCGGCGGAACATCGGCCCAAAGTAGTAGAGCTTCGACACCGGCTCTTGCTGCCATAGCGCGTGCTCCACGTAAGCGCGCACCACACCGGCCGTGCCTTCCGGCCGCAAGGTCAGTGAGGTGCCGTCCCGATCCACGAACGTGTACATCTCTTTTTCAACAATGTCCGTGGTGTCGCCGATGGAACGCGTAAAGAGCTCCGTGCGCTCCAGGATCGGGATGCGGATTTCGCGAAAGTGGTAGCGGGCAAACACGTCGCGGGCACGATCTTCCACCCATGACCAGCGCGCGCTCTCTCCCGGCAGGATGTCGTGGAACCCCTTGACGGAAGCGATTTTCATTTTGGGACCTTGCGCTGCAGGGTGCCGCTCGGTAACAGAGGGTTTTCTGCAAGTCAACGAACGGTCCACGCCCGTGGAGCACAACGGCAAGCTCACACGTCGGTTTTGGCACCGCACCGTATCCGGTGCCGCGTTTCGTTGGCTGTGGATGGTGTGGATCGCGCTTCTCGTGGGAGCGCACGCGGCAGGGGCAGAGCCCGTGTGTTGCCTCTGTGTGTTCACCAACGAGAACAACGAAGTGTTTTCCTTTTGTGGAATGTCCGATCCGCAAGGGAACTGTGGGCTCGGATGCGACCCGGTGCCGAACGCCGACTGTGTGCAAGGCACCTGCGTCCTGTTCACTGCCACCCCGACGCCCACGTTTACATCGACGTCCACGCCCACGCCGACACCGAGCGCCACGCCGTCGTTTACTCCGACGAACACTCCGGTGCCGACGGCCACCCCCACGCTGACGCCTACGGCAACCGTGACCCAAACCCCTACGCGCACGCCCACGCGCACGCCCACGGCGACGAACACCCTCACACCTACACGGACGCTGACCCCGACCGTCACCCAAACACCCACGGTTACGGCCACGCCGACGATTACGCCGACGCCTACGATGACCCCCGGGGAGCGTGATTGCTGCCAGGTTGTGCTGGTGGGTCAACTCGCTTGTGCGGCACCGCAAAACAACGACTGCGGCCCGGGCGTGATTGTTTACGGCGCCACCTGCCTCGACAGTGGCGCTTGCGCCACGTTTACGCCGACGTTCACTCCTACCGAAACCCCGACCACGACCGCTACGCCGACCCTGACCCGGACGCCAACGCTGACCCCCACATCCACGCCCACGCTCGGAGCCAACGACTGCTGCCAGCTTGTTTCCTCGGGCTCGCAACTGTTTTGCGGTGTGCCCGTGAGCGCAGCCTGCCCGCCAGGCGCCACGCCGATTTACGGCGCGCAGTGTGTCGGGGGCGCGTGTGTCACCTTCACCCCCACAATTACGCCGACGCCGACGATTACGCCGACGCCCACGAACACACCGGTGGCATTCCCCACATCCGGTCCCAACTGCCTCGCCCTGGCTCCGAGTGGGCCGGCTGAAGCCCCGGCAAACTTCGCCTTCAACTGCAGCCAAAATTGGCAATGCGTGGGCGGCAATGATGGCGATGCCACGTATGTGTTCTTCAATCAGGACACGGCGGCGCTCGGCCCGCGGATCGACATGTACAACATCGAAGATGTCACGCCGCGCAGCGAACGCATTGTTTCTGTCGACGTACACGTGGTCTCCCGCTCGCTGAATGGCAGCCCTCGCAGTACCACCGCTCCTTTGTTGCGCGGTGGCACGAGCACCATCTTCGAAGGGCCGGCACGTGTGCTCACTACCCAGTACACCGACTACTCGAATCGTTTTTGTCAGCGCATCGCCCCGACGCCGGGGCCGCCCCCATGCTTGAACCCTGCCTTTGGCGCGGAGTGGACCTGGGCAGATATCAACCGCATGCAAGCAGGAGTAGCGCACCAGGTGGGTAGCAACGATGTGGTGCGCACAACCAGCGTTTGGGTGGAGGTTTGCTGGGAGGTGCCCAGCCCGACACCAACGAGTACGCCGACTCCTTCGGCCTCACCCACCTTCACACTAACCTTTACACCTTCGCCGACCCTGAGTTTTACCACCGCGCCGACATTCACGCTCACACCCACGATCACGCCGACTTGGTCGCCAACGCCCACCCCCTCGGTGACGCCGACCGAAACCCCCAGCCCGACGGCTACGGTGACGCCGACGTTTACGGTGACCTACACACCTTCGTCGTCTCCAACCCCCAGCTTCACAGCGACGGCAACGCCCAGCCGGACGGTAACCGCCACGCCTTCGCGCACGACAACGCTCACGGCCACCACCACGCCCTCGGCGACGTTTACGGCAAGCGCCACCAGCACTCCAGTTCCTTCATCGACGCCAACGTACACACGTACTGCCACTCGCACTCCCACCATCACGAGTAGCCCGCTTCCCAGCAACACGCCGACGCTCAGCGCGACACCTTCGTCCACGGCAACAAACACAGCCTCGCCGACAGTCACGGGCTCACCACCGACAGCGACGCCAACCCCGGAGCCGCGCATCCCCTTCTTGTTCGGCTCGGGGAACAATCAGTTCTCCTGCATCTTCGACCTGGCCACCGCGCTTGGTTTTGATTCTGCGGTCACGAGTCTTGCCCAAATCGAGACGATGGACCCACTCTTCCAGCGGCAGCTCTTCCAAACGATCTACGTGGCGCCCGACCTCAGCCTCGACGACTACGCCGTGCTGCAACGTTTGGTCGCACCTGGTGGAATGATCGAGCGTTTCGTTGCTGATGGCGGTGTGGCGGTTATTCACGTGGCCGGCCGCTTTAACGACCAGAACAACGTTGCCCCGGGAGGCGTTGGGTTTCAGCGCACATTCCCCCACGACGCTGAAACCATTGTTTCACCGACTCATCCGTATTTCGTCGGGCAGGGCTTCGGGGGCGTGGCCCTCAGCGAGAGCGACTTTCAAGGCTGGGGCAGCACAGACGAAGGCGTGCTGACCAACCTACCGGCAAACGCAACCGTGCTGCTGCAAAACGCTGACGGACCAAGCCTGGCCGAATACGTTTATGGGAACGGCCGAGTGATTGTCAGCAGTGTGGCGTTTTGTTGGGACGGGCGGCCACGCTCCGCCGGAGCAGCGATGACCAATTTGCTTCGTTACGCGCCGTTCTTCCAAGGTAGCGCACTCACGCCCGCACCCACGGTTACCCCCACCGGCACCCCTACACCGACCTTCACGCGCCCCGCCACGCGAACACCGACACCCACTCGCACCCGCACCCCTACGCGAACGCCAAGCTCCACGCCAACCGCGCTTTACCTCGTCGGCGACACCGATGGGAATGGCGTGGTGAATGCAGACGATCTTTTGTACCTGCTGGCGGTGTTGTTCGGCGAGGTTCCCGAAGTGCCTGAGGCTGACGTGAACCGTGACGGGCGAGTGACGGCAGCGGACGTCACCGGGCTGCTGCAACTGCTGGACGCTCTTGGCCGACGCTAAGCGCTCAGCAAATCCAGCTCAGCGCGGGCGCGTCCCGCCGCCAGAGATCGGCGCACGCGGTTTTGGCGGACCCGATTTCTCCACGAACTCCAATAAATCCCCTTCGAGCGCGCGCAGTTGCTCGAGAATCTTGAGCGCGAGCGGACGCAACTCAGGCTTCTCTTCCGCTTCGGCGAGCGAGTATTGCTTCGAGGCCAAGGTGCGAACCTTGCCGTCTTTATCCTCGGCCACCTCGGTTGCCTCGAAGGTTACCACCGTGTCCCCGGCTGCGCTGTTTTGCAGCGTGAGCGTGGTAATCAGCCGCTTTTTCTGCGCGGGCGCAGGGGTGGGTGCAGGCGTAGGCTCGAACGGCCCAAGGTTCCACACCACCGGGGGAGGGCCGAGGCGCGTGCCCGCCACTGCTGTCGCCACCACGACCACACCCGACAACCAGCCAATCGCTAGGAGAAGTTTCCGCTGCATGTCCGCCGACTCCGTGCGGGGCTTGTATCAGCACGGCATTGCCTGAACAACGCACTTGCTGTCGCTGCCACGGCCCCACCCAGCCCTAAGGGCAACGCATGCGTCGCCCCTACGCACGCGTTGGTGCCGCTTACCAAGACGGTCAGGCGCGGGGCACTGGTGGCAACAGCATCCGCCAATCGGCGTATTGTCCATTCGCTGTTCGCCATTCTCCGGCCCACATCACTCGCTACTCGCCACTTGCGCCCCCTCACCCGCGGCTAACGCCGCACCCTCTCCCCCTGCGGCGGGCGAGGGTGTCTGCTTATCGCTGCGCGAGTGCCATTTGGTGACGATGTCTGTGGCTAACAAAAATCCTTCCTCTCCCGCGGTACGGGAAAGGGAAGCGGGGTGACGGGGCGCCATCCACCCGAACGAGTACGCTCCTGCGCCGTGGCACCGTGGGCACGTGCTTGCTTCAACGGAGTGGTGGCTGCATGTAAGGGAGCAGCACGGCTGCCAAATGCCAAAGTTTCGTGTGCAAAGGAGCAACGATGGACTTCTCGTTTTCGCCCAAAGTACAGGAGCTACAGCGCAAGCTCCAACAGTTCATGGAGGACTACGTTTACCCAGCCGAGCCCATTTACCACCAGCAGTTGCAAGAGAACCGGTGGGCACAGCCGCCGATCATGGAGGAACTCAAGGCTAAGGCACGAGCGGCTGGTTTGTGGAATTTGTTTCTGTCGCATAGCCCTCGTGGGGCGGGGCTGACCAATCTCGAATACGCGCCCTTGTGTGAAATCATGGGGCGCTCACACATCGCCCCCGAGGTTTTCAACTGTGCTGCACCGGACACCGGCAACATGGAAATCCTCGACCGGTACGGTACGCCCGAGCAGCAACAGCAGTGGCTCGAGCTGCTGCTGGCGGGCGAGATCCGCTCAGCCTTTGCCATGACCGAGCCGGACGTGGCTTCGTCGGACGCCACGAACATTCAGTGCAGCATTCGGCGCGATGGTGATTTTTACGTCATCAACGGACGCAAGTGGTGGACATCGGGCATTCTCCACCCCCACTGCAAGCTCATCATCGTGATGGGAAAAACCAATCCCGATGCGCCTCGCCATCAGCAACAATCGCAAATTTTGGTGCCGCGCGACACACCGGGGGTGAAGATCGTGCGCCACTTGCCGGTGTTCGGCTACGACGATGCCCCGCACGGCCACGGGGAAGTGCTCTTCGAGGATGTGCGCGTGCCGGTGAGCAATATTTTACTCGGCGAGGGCCGCGGCTTCGAAATCGCCCAAGGGCGGTTGGGCCCCGGTCGCATCCACCACTGCATGCGGCTCATTGGCCTGGCAGAGCGGGCACTCGATGCCATGTGCAAACGAGTCAAGCGCCGGGTGGCCTTCGGCAAACCCTTAGCGGAGCAAACCGTCACGCTGGAACGGATTGCTGAAGCCCGCATTCGCATCGAGCAGGCACGTTTGTTGGTGTTCAAAGCGGCTTATATGATGGATACTGTGGGCAATAAGGCCGCACGGAAGGAAATTGCCATGATCAAAGTGGCGGCGCCGAACATGGCCTTGCGGGTAATCGACTGGGCCATTCAAGCGCACGGGGCAGCCGGTGTGTGCGACGACTTTGGTCTAGCTTACGCTTACGCGGGCGCCCGCACCTTGCGGATTGCCGACGGTCCCGACGAAGTGCACCGCAATCAAATTGCCAAGCTCGAACTGGCGGAGCACGAGTGAGTTCATGAAACAGCTCCATCGCGACGACTTGTTTTGCTGGTCCCAGTTCAACGAAGAGCGCGACCTCGACTTCCATTCCGTCCTGTGGGTGCGTGCGGGAGGGAATGTTGCCATCGATCCCTTACCGCTCAGTGCTCATGATCGAGCCCACCTCGCGCGGCTGGGTGGTGTTGCCTGGGTGGTCGTGACGAATTCCGACCATGTGCGCGCAACCGCTGAACTCGTCGCTTTGACCGGTGCGCAGGTTGCCGGCCCGCGAGCGGAGCGTGACACGTTTCCGATTTCCTGCCAGCGCTGGCTTGGCGACGGCGACGAGGTCGTACCTGGCTTGCGCGTGCTCGAGTTGCACGGCTCGAAGACGCCGGGCGAACTCGCCTTGTTACTCGACCCGGAAACCCTAATTACCGGTGACCTGTTGCGCTGCCACCGCGCTGGGTGGTTGTGCTTGCTGCCTGAGACCAAGCTTGCCGACCGAGTAGCGGCGCGCGCCTCAGTGGAGCGGCTCGTCGCGCTTCCCGGAATCGAGGCCGTGCTCGTGGGCGACGGCTGGCCCGTGTTCCGCGATGGGCACGCCCGTTTGCGAGAGCTATGGGAGAGCTTGCAGTGGTAACGTGGCAACGGATTGCGGTAGTGCGCAGGCCAGCGGATTACGCCAGGCGATAGAGCGTAGCGGCATTACCACCCCGCACCGCGCGCGCCGCTGCCGGTGGAAGCTGTGCGCACAGTTCCGCAAGCTCTTCCATGTAGTCACCGGCGTGATCGCTGTGTGGGAAATCGCTCGCCCACAAAAACCGGTCGGCACCCACGGCGGCAACTGCTGCCGGCAAAAAGCTCTCGTCAGGGTCCGCCGCAATCCAACACTGCCGCCGAACATAGTTGCTCGGTAGGTCCTGCAGCGGCATGGTGATTCGCAGCGACCCGCTGTACAGAGCGTCCATCCGCTCCATCCAATACGGTAGCCAACCGGCGCCCGACTCGAGCACGACAATCTTGAGTTGTGGAAAGCGGTCGAAGGTGGCGAACTGGAAAAACGTGGAAAATGCCTGCTGCACTGCTTGCGGGAACAGCATCTGCAAGTACCAGATTTGCGCCGGAATGGCCTCGGGCCACGACACGTGGTCGAAGCGGTGGTGCAAGCTTCGCGCTGGCGGATCCACTCCGGTGTGAATGGCAATCGGCACGTCAAGCTCCTGAGCCGCTTGCCAAAGCGGGTCGTGGTCGGGATGCCCGTGGGGAAGGCCATCCAAGGTGAACGGCAAAAGGAAACCGCCGCGAGCGCCGTTGGCCACCGCACGGCGGAGTTCCGCCGCGGCTGCATGGGCGTCGCCGAGGCTCAAATGGGCAATCGGAATCAACCGCCCGCCGGAGTCGGCGCAAAAGTCTTCGATCCAACGGTTGTACGCCCGGCAGTGCGCCAACGCGTACATGGGGTCGGCCACCTCCGCTTCCCACTGCAGACCGAGCGTGGGATAGAGAACCGCATGCGTGACCCCCTGCGCATCGAGCAAGGCAAGGCGTGCTTTGGCATCGTAAGCGGCCGCGGGGGCGTACGCGAGGTAGCGGCCCGAGGTTGCTGCTTCGGCGAGCTCGGCGAGCGAGAGTCCCATGCCGCCGATACCGCCGAGCATCTCCGGAGTCGTCAGCCGAGCCGGGCGACCGTCGATTTCGAGGAGGTCTCTGCCGTCTTCTCCGCGCCGGATACGAATTGCCCGGTCACGGAAGGGAGGATCGATATAGCGCGGCCACAGGTCAGGCGGCTCGAGCACATGGCCGTCAGCATCCACGACGAACTCCATGGCACTTCGCCTACCGCAAAGCAGAGAACCGCGTCAAACCTCGCTGACACTGGAACCGGCGAGTAGCGAGCAGCGAGTGGCGAGTGGTGGCTGGCGTGAACCGGGAATGGTGAATCCTGAATGGCCAATGAATCGTAGGGGCGACGCATGCGTCGTCGGTGCCACGACAGCGCACGAGCGTGCTCGTTTGGTGCGGCAGCGTCCCCTCCGCGGGGAAAGGTCTTGTTAGCGACCAACTCGTGGCTGGTGCGAGTTAGCGAGGAAGCGGTGGGCCTGGGCGCAGCTCGAAGCCCTGCGGCACTTCGAACTCGGTTTCTGGCGGCGCCGTGGTGTCCACCTTGGTCACTACAGCGCGAACGCCACCCATTTCGGTCTCCAAAGGAAACCCAGGAATTTCCCCGTAAGTCTCTTGCAGGTTTCGGCCACCAAACGGATTCAGTTTCCCCAGCCGCTGTTGAGCCGTCAGCCAGTCCTTCCGCAGCTCGCGAAAGGCGGGAATTTGATCGGTCGTGCAAGCCGTGAGCAACGTTTTGCCCTCCGCTTCGGCGACGTATTCGCTGCATCGGTAGCCGGCTATGGTTTTTGTTTTCCCGGTCTTGCGTACCTTGGCTTTGGTTGCGGCTGCTTGGCGTTCGCCCACCATGTGTTCGAGCAATCGGCGCTGCTCTGGCGGAAGCGACTCTAACTCCTTTTGCATGTGCTTCAGTGCCAACTGCATGTGCTCCCGCGCATTTGCGGCGGCGCGCTCCAGTTCCGTTAACTGCACTTTCTGGTAGGTGCGCTTTTTGGCATCGATGAAATACACTTCGCCACGATCGAGGCGCACGAGGTATTCCGTGCCGCCGTCACGCGGTTGGATCTTGAAGCGCTGCGGGGCAGTCAGGACGCGCACGACCTGGGGTTCGCTGCCGGCGGTCGTCATTTCCGCCTCCCAAGCCATACCCGACCCCAGCGCGATGCCAGTGATCGAACACGTTGCTGCCACACTGAGTGCAGCGATGGCGCAGGTGCGCCAAGCCTGTGCTGCCATCGGTTGGTCTCCTCTCGGTTTCACACGGTTTTGGGCAAACCCAAGATTTGGATGGAAGTGAGCGCCTTGTAGCGGCGGTTGAGATTCATGAGCAGCGTCGTGATGCTCTCCAGGTGATGGGCGTTGGCAAGCATGCCGGCGTCGACCGCGCGAAGCTCGGGGATGCGGCGTACCAATTGCGCAACCCAGGCATTCGCCTCGGGCACGTTGCCACACAACAAGATGTCGCCATGCAACACCTCGTTCAAATCCATCAGTTCCTTGGCACTCGAATTTTTAAAGCAGGCCACGACACGCGAGGCAGGCAAGAGCTCTTGAATGCGCTCCCCTGCGGAACCTGCAGGTACGCGCATTAAGTGAAACACTCCGTCGCGGAGTTCCATGGGATTGATGGTGTCCATCACGATTTTCCCCGCCAATGCTGGCTGTAACGGCGGGAGCAAGGTTTCCACGCCCTCGTAAGGGAAGGTGAGTACGGCCGCTTCGCACCAGTCCGCCACTTCGCCGTTTTCCCCGCCGGTAATCGTGCCATCGAGCTGGTGGCTGCGCAGCTTCTCTTGCAGCTTGGCAGCAACTTCTTGAGCCCGTTCCTTCTGGCGGGAACCTACGCGCACCTCTTCACCAATTGCGGCGAACCGCAGCGCGAGACCCTTTCCTTCCGGTCCTGTACCACCGAGCAACCCAATTCGTGCCATCGCAAACCCTTTCTGCCGCAAGTGCGGCCTACCACAGCGTGCTGGCAAGGCAAACCACGCTGTGCTTGCCGCCCACCGACTTCCTTTGTACACAGCTTAGTATGGATCCTGGGAAACCGATTCGACCCGCCGAGGGCAATCTCGGCGTTTTCTTAGTGGGGCTCGGTGCGGTTAGCAGCACCTTCATCGCCGGTGTGGAGCTTGTACGGCGCGGGCTTGCCAAACCGATTGGGTCGTTGACGCAAATGGGCACGATTCGGCTCGGCAAGCGCACGGAGCACCGCGTGCCGCTAATTCGGGACTTTGTGCCGCTGGCGAGTCTCGACGACTTGCGGTTTGTGGCGTGGGACATTTTCCCCGACAACGCCTACCAGGCGGCGAAGCGCGCTGGCGTGCTTGCCGAGCATCACCTTGAAGCCGTGCGCTCCACGTTAGAACAAGTCGAGCCCTTGCCCGGTGTGTTCCAGCAAGAGTACGTGCGCCGGCTGCGGGGCACGCACGTGAAATCAGGTCGCAACAAGCGGGAGTTGGCCGAGCAGGTGAAGGCGGACATCCTTGCTGCGTTTCGCCGTTGCGAGCTCAAGCGAGCGGTGATGGTGTGGTGCGGGAGCACGGAAAGCTACCTGCGTCCCGGAGCCGTACACGCTTCCTTGGCGGCATTCGAAGCAGGTCTCGAGCAAAACGATCCGGACATCTCGCCGAGCATGATCTATGCGTATGCTGCGCTCAGTTGCGGGGTTCCCTTTGCCAACGGTGCTCCCAACCTCACCGTGGACATTCCTGCGCTGGTAGAACTTGCGCAACTGAAGAAAGTGCCGATTTGCGGCAAGGACTTCAAAACCGGCCAAACGTTGATGAAGACGATCCTAGCGCCAGGCCTTAAAGCGCGCCTCCTCGGTCTGACCGGCTGGTTTTCCACCAACATCCTCGGCAACCGCGACGGGGAGGTGCTCGACGAGCCGTCGGCATTCAAGACCAAGGAAGAGAGCAAGCTTTCGGTGCTCGACGTGATTCTGCGCAAGGACCTGTATCCGGATCTCTACGGCGACTACGTGCACCAAGTGCACATCCATTACTACCCGCCGCGCGGCGACAACAAGGAGGGTTGGGACAACATCGATATCTTCGGCTGGCTCGGCTATCCGATGCAGATCAAGATCAATTTCTTGTGCCGCGACTCGATCCTCGCTGCCCCGCTCGTGCTCGACTTGGCGCTGTTCCTCGATTTGGCGCAACGTGCGGGCATGCGTGGAATTCAGGAGTGGCTCTCGTTTTACTTTAAGAGCCCGCAAACAGCCGAGGGGCTTTATCCGGAGCACGACCTGTTCATTCAGTTGATGAAGCTCAAAAACACGCTGCGCTACCTGCGCGGCGAGGAACTCATCACCCACCTTGGGCTCGAGTACTACGACTGACCTGGCAGAGCCCACACGGGTTCTGCCAGCACGCACTCGCAGCGGCTTGCACGCGCGGCGGGGTCTGGGCCAGCGCTTCCTCTGGGGTCGATCCATCTAGCGCTGCGCCGCGGGGGGAGAGAGTTTTCTGCCGAAAAAAGACAAAAAGTCGCCCCGGTTTCTTGACTTGACGCGGCTTTCCGTTGCACAAAGGCAGGCGTTATTTTGTCTCGCCGGTTGTGCGCGAGGTTCGGAAGCAGACACTTTGAACGTGGGGAGAGGAGAGTGAGAGTATGACCAAATCGCAACTGGTGCAGAAACTCGCAGATGCCGCTGGGATCACCAAGAAGCAGGCCGACACGGTGTTGCAAACGTTGGTGGATGTGACGGTGAACACAGTCAAGAAGGGCGACCCGGTCAAGATCCCAGGGCTCGGGACCTTCCGCAAGGTGCAAACCAAAGCGCGGACCGGACGGAACCCGCAAACCGGGGAGCCGATCAAAATTCCGGCTCGCAAAAAGGTTCGCTTCTCCGTCGCAAAGAGCTTCAAAGAGTCTGTTCTCGGTGCCAAGCCGAAAAAGTAAACGCCAGGATTTGGTTGTTTTTGTGCGCACAACCAGCGGGGACAAGTCGTCGAATCCCAGGGGGGCGTCGCTTCGAGCGAGAGGGGGCGCTCCCGTCTTTTAAGACAACGCGGTTTGTGGCAGAGGAGCCACGCACGACGTAACGCGGAGGGGGATCGCATTATGGAGCGAGTTCAGGGTCCTTTCGAACCAGATGCACTTGTGCCGGTGCAGTTCTACGCCAACTTCCGGCAAGGCAGCGCAGCGTACCCGGAGCGGCGACTGATGCTGGCCGTGCTACAAGATGCTCTGGAGTGTTACCGGAAGTACGCCTTTGCTCGCGACAACCGCGGTCGGCAAATGTTTTTGGAAGCGCGCGATTGGATCTTCAACCAAGATCGGCAGTGGTGGTACTCGTTCGAAAACATTTGTGAGATCCTCGGGTTCGATCCCGCTTACTTGCGCCGACAAGTGGAGGAATGGCACGCCCGGGCTCTTGCGGACCCGCAGTCTTGGGCGCAAAGCCAAAAGCTCCCTCGTCGCCGCGTGCGTGCGCGCTAGCCGGCGCGCGCCTGAGCGCTTCCACGCGCTCGTTCGTTGCACCCTTGCTCCACTCGGTCTCCACACCGGTGCAGACACGGGTGCCGTGCTTGGTCGGGCTCGGTCGCTCCTTTTAATGGCGAGCTAGTAGCATGAAGGTCATCGGTCTTACCGGCGGCATCGGGAGTGGCAAGTCCACGGCTGCGGCGATTTTGCAGCAGCTGGGCGCGGCAGTGATCGATGCCGACAAGGTTGCCCATGAGTTGTACGCTCCCGGCACCCCAGGGTGGCAGGCGGTGGTGGCTGCATTTGGTCGCGAAATCGTCGGTGCCGATGAACAGATCGACCGCAAAAAGCTCGCCGCTATTGTTTTTGCCGATCCCAATGCGCGCCAACGACTGGAGCGCATCATGCACCCGCTGGTCACGGAAGAAATCCGCCGCCGTCTTGCAGCATTGCGGGCGCGTGGAGAGAAACCACTCGTTGTGCTGGAAGCGGCGTTGCTGCTCGAGGCCGGCTGGCACGAGCTCGTAGATCAAGTCTGGCTTGTCACCGCTCCGGCAAATGTGGTTGTGGAACGGTTGCAGCAGCAGCGGGCCATGGCACCCGACGATATCGAGGCGCGTCGCCGCGCACAAATGAGCGACGACGTCCGGCGCGCATACGCCCACGTGGTCGTCGAGAACTCCGGGTCGCTCGACGAGCTGCGAAGACAGCTCGAGGTTGCCCTGGCGCGCGATTGCTGAACGCCTTAGGGGTTGCGCATGCAATGCCGAGTTACGCCGCTCGGCGTAACGACCTCGGCCCCTTGCCCCGCAACGGCCGGCGCGGTCGATTTTTCAGTGCTTGGCGTACTGCCGACGGCGACAAATTGAAGTAGCGGCACACCGAGTCGAAGCTGAAAATGCTGTAGTCCGGGTCGTAGGAAAAAATGTAGGCGTCGGCATCCGCGCGGATTGCGGGGCAAGGATGGTCGAGGTCAGCTACAGCCTGCTCCAACACCGCCAACATCAACAACTCCTCCGCAGCAAGAGCCCGCCGTTTGGGCTCGACTGGCTGCAACGGACCTCGCGCCATCGTCCACCTCCTCATCCACTCCTCGCGCAGCAACCCCGATGCCACTGCTGCGCCAACAACCAGTGCCCGCCTCCATTGCACAAGTCGACCTCGTTTGTACAGAGGTCTGGTCTTGAATTGCACAAAAATGTCCAGCGGTGGCTGGCGAGCGGCGAGTGGTGGCGGAGGGGCGACGCATGCGTCGCCCGTGGTGCCTGATCGCGGTAGTGTGCCCAGTGGAGCGGCGGCGCCCTTCACCCTGTTTCCCTGTCCCCCGGTGGCGGAGAGGGAGATTCTCTCGCTGGTCTCTGCATGCCTGCCGCACAGGCACGCGCGCCGCGACGGAACGCGCCCGCGCCCCACTGGCGGCCCCCACGCGCTTCGGGTACATCGCGCGGCCATGCATTACAGACGACGCGAGTGGAGGCAGTGCTGGTTCAATTGGATCGCTCATTGTGCGGTGGTGGCTGCAGTCGTCAGCTTCGTTGCGTCGGGTTGCGGCTCGGATGGCGAGCCCGCGGCCGCCGGCAGCGGTGACCTCGGCTTTCCCTTCACCGCACCTCCGGCGTGCAACCCGGTGGCAGCAGAGTTCGATTGCCTCCTCCCGTTCCCCTCGAACGTGTTCACTGTCCAGGACAGCTCTCTCCCCTCCGGTCGCCGAGTGGACATCCCCGACTCCGCACTGCCGCACGACATTCACGATCGCCCCTTCAACCCAGCACGAGTGCATGTGGCCGATGGCTTCTCGATGGGGACGCAAATTTTGGCCCTGTTGGGGAACGCAGTGGACACCACTGGCCTCGCCGTGTACGACCCCGCGAACCCGCAGCTGCTTTTGCGCTCGTTGGCGAGCGATAGCCCGACCTTGATTCTCGACGCGGCCACAGGGGAGCGCATTTTACACTTGGTCGACCTGGATGCTCGCGCGCACAGCGACGCGCGCCGTGCGCTTGTGTTGCGCCCCCTTGTTCGCCTCGAGCCGGAACATCGCTACGTGGTCGCGCTGCGGCGCTTGGTCGGACCGAACGGGCAGTTGCTGCCGGCACCAAACGGTTTTCGCCAAATCCGCGATCGCCGGGTGAGCGAGGCAACGCTGGCGCAGTTAGCACGCTACTATGAGCAAGCCATCTTCCCGGTTCTGGCCGCTGCCGGGATCGATCGGGGGGAGTTGCAACTGGCGTGGGATTTTACCGTCGAGTCGGAAACGCACGTGACCGCCGATCTGCTGGCCATGCGCGAGGATGCTTTGCAGCGCTTCCGCGAGCAACCGCCTGAGGTCACAGTGACGAAAGTAGGGACCTCGGAAAGGGATGAGATCTCGCGCCGCATCGAGGCCACCGTCGAAGTGCCGCTGTACATGGAAAGCTCTCGGCCGGGGGCTCGTATCCGCCGCGACCTGAGTGGGAAGCCCGTGGCGCAGGGAACCGTACGGGTGCCGTTTTTGATTCTCGTGCCGCGGCGTGCCGACGAGGCCAGTGCTCCGCTGCGTTTGTTGCAATTCGGGCACGGCTTTTTCGGCTCGGTGGCTGAGATGGAGTTTGGTTATTTGCCGCAGTTTCTTCAGGACTACGGCTTTGTGGCCATCGGCACGGAGTGGTGGGGGATGTCGCAAGCCGACCTGACCACGGTGGCGGCCGACCTGTTGAACGACCCGAGCCTGGCGATTCGCTTTACCGACCGCGTGCATCAGGCGATGGTGAATTTCCTCGCGCTGGCGGCAGCGCGCGAGCGCATCTTTGCCCTCCCAGAGTTGCAAGGCAGGGCCGGGCCGGTGGCCGATCCAGGCGCACTTTACTTTGTCGGCCTAAGCCAGGGTCATATTTTGGGATCTACGTACCTCGCGCTCTCGCCCGACATCGAGCGCGCTCTCGTGGGCGTGGGTGGGGCGGACTTTACCTTCATTATGTTCCGCTCGCGGGCTTTTGGCTTGTTCCTCGGGATCATTGAGGGCATGTTTCCGGATCCGTTGGATCAGCAGAAGATGACCACGCTCCTGCAAACCATTTTCGACCGCATCGACCCGCTCACCTACGCCCCGCATTTGGTCCGCAATCCGTACCCGCAGGCGCGACCCAAACGGGTGTTGATGCACATGGGGACGGGAGATGCGGAGGTGCCAAATCTGGCCACCGAGCTGCATGCCCGTGCCGCCGGGATCCCGCTCGCCGTGCCGAGTGCGCATACAGTGCCGCTGTTGCCTACCGTGCCCTTTCCGGTGGACGGCTCGGCGTTGGTCGTGTTCCGCTACGATGTGAAGCCATTTCCCGGAATTCTGCCGATCCCGCCCGCAGATCCCAACGAGGTCCACGAAGGACAGCGCGAGCTCCGCAGCGCTCAACAGCAGGTGGATGCCTTTTTTCGGCCCGGCGGACTCATTGAAAATTTTTGCACGGGAGCGTGCGACCCGGAGTAATGCCCACCACCGTTGTGTGGTTTCACAACGACTTGCGCGTCCGCGACCACGCGGCGTTGTCGGCCGCGTGTGAGCGCGGCGCCGTGGTGGGTTTGTTCGTGTGGGCCCCGGGGGAGCAAGGGGAACGGGCACCAGGGGCAGCGCGACGTTGGTGGCTGCACCATGCGTTGGTGAGCTTGCGCGCCGAGCTTGCGCAGTGCGGTGTGCCGCTCGTCTTGCGGCGGGCGGAGCGGGCTGCGGTGGCGGTGGAAGAGGTTGTACGGGCAAGCTCCGCGGACGCCGTGTTTTGGAATCGCCGTTACGATCCAGCGGTCGCGGAGCGGGATACAGCCGTGGCAAGCCAGCTTCGCTGCCATGGCATTTGGGTTGAGGAGCATGCCGGCGGCTGGTGGCAGGACGCGGTGGGACTCGCCGGGGGGTTGCAGCGCCGGTACCAAGTCTTTACCCCGTTCTGGCGCTGGCTCGCGAACTATGTTCCAGCATCGCCGCTGCCCGCTCCACGGGCTCGGGCGACGCCGACGAGCGTGCCCGCCAGTGATGACCTTGCTGCGTGGCACTTTTTGCCCCGCATTCCTTGGGATCGCGGTTTTTACGAGGTGTGGCAGCCCTCGGAAGCCGGGGCGCACCGAGTGCTCGAACGGTTCGTGCACGAGCAATTGGGAGAGTATGCTCTGCGCCGCGACCTCCTCGCTGCTGAAGGCACCTCGCGTCTCTCGCCATATTTGGCGCACGGCCAGCTTTCGCCCGCGCAGGTGTGGCACGCGGTGCGGCAGGCAACGGTCGACGCTGCCGCCAAAGCTGCGTTTTTGCGACAACTCGCGTGGCGGGAGTTTGCGTACCAGTTGCTCGTCGAACACCCAGATTTGCACGTCCGGCCCCTGCGGGCGCAGTTCGAGACCTTTCCCTGGCGGGAAGAGACCAATGATGAGATGGTGCAGCGTTGGCGGCAGGGCAACACCGGCATTCCTCTGGTGGATGCCGGCATGCGCGAGCTTTGGGCCACGGGTTGGATGCACAATCGCGCCCGGATGGTGGTTGCATCGTGGCTGACCAAAAACCTGCTGTGCCATTGGCGTTTGGGGGAGCGTTGGTTTTGGGACACGTTGGTCGATGCCGACCCTGCGAACAACCCGTTCGGCTGGCAGTGGGTGGCTGGTTGCGGGGCAGACGCGGCGCCTTATTGGCGGGTGTTTCAGCCAGTGCGGCAGGGCGAAACGTACGACCGCGAGGGTGCATACGTACGGCATTGGGTGCCGGAGCTTCGCCACCTTCCGGATCGTTGGATTCACCGGCCTTGGCAGGCGCCGGGGGATGTGCTCGCGCGAGCCGGGGTGGTTCTTGGGAAAACCTACCCGCAGCCGCTTGTGGACCCGGACGAAAGCCGGAAGCGCGCTCTCGCCACGTTCGAAGAGTGGCGCCGCAGCCATACCGCAGGGCACTCTACTTGAGCGGGTGGCTGAGGCTCAGCCCGCCGGGCGAGTTGCAAAAAGCTGGCGGGGAGAGTCGAACTCCCGACCTACTGATTACGAATCAGTTGCTCTGCCGACTGAGCTACGCCAGCTTGCCACGATACAGCCCAGCCCTGCTAGTGAATTTGCGCGGCTGTGTCCAGTCGCTCTTGCGCGTGTGGCGCCGAAGGTTGGTAGGCATCCAGCACCAAATACCTGCGAGTCCGGGTGGAGTGTTGCCCTGGTCTTGCCGTCCATGCGGCTAGCCATCTGGCGCGTTCGTTAGTGGTCAGCTCGGATTCAGCGCGTGAAGTGCTGGGTTTTCCCGTGAAGCACCCTTGTCGCTTTGGGTCCGTTGTGGTCTCTTGCCGGTCGGAAACGGAGGGAACGATTCATGCCTCAGGTGGACGTGGGTGACGGCATTGCCCTGTATTACGAACTGTACGACTTCACACCGCCGTGGAAACCGGGTCCACCCCCGGTGGTGTTCTTACATGGATTGGGGGGCGACCGTCGGCTGTGGCTGTTCCAAATTCCGGTTTTTAGTGCGAAGTATCCGACGGTCGTTGTGGATTTGCGCGGCCATGGCTTGTCGACGCCAGCGCGGGGTGACTTTACGACCGCCGACATGGCGCGCGACGTCATCCGTCTCACGCGCCACCTAGGCATTGAGCGGGCGCATTTTGTCGGGCTGTCCATGGGTGGGGTGGTCGCTCAACAGGTGGCCTTCGACTTCCCGTTGGTAGTTGCCTCGTTGGTACTGGCCGATACCTTCGGGAGCTTGCCCGAGCCGGCGCGTGAAATGGCAAAGGCAGCATTGCAGCGCATGGAGGAGCAATCCATGGCGGATATCGCCCGGGAGCGCATCACCGCTGCGTTTTCCGACGCCGTCGATCCGGCCATGCGTGAATATTTCATCGAACAAGTGGCCAAGAACGATCGCGAAGCGTACTTGCGTGCAGCGCGGGCAACGTTCCGCTTCGATCCTGGCGAGCGGCTGTCTACCTTGCGGAGCCCGACGCTCGTGGTGGTGGGGAAGGAGGATCGGGTGACACCGTTGCCACTGGCGGAGCTCTTGGCGAAGGCGATCCCTGGGGCAAAACTTGCGGTCATCGAGCGCGCAGGCCACATCGCCAGCGCGGAGAACCCACAGGGATTCAATCGCGCGGTCTTGGATTTTCTAGCGACCCTGTAACGCGTTCCGCCGCTCTCACACCACTCGCCATTCACCGCTGCCGCTCCCAGCCTCAGGGGCGAACCATGCGTCGCCCCCACGGTGACTCATCGCAACTCGGCATCCACTGGCCCCTTGCCGCGGTGCACGCCGCTGGTGTTGCTGGGGCGACGGCGATAGGATGGGCCGGAGGCAGGATGCGATGACGCAAGGGCAGGAAGGCATGGCGCGTGTTCCCCACTTGGTATTGCACCGCAGCAATCGGCTGGAGTGTTTAGTGGATGCCTTGTGCGAAAGCTTGCAAGCTACCGACCTGCACCCGCTACGTCCGCGCACCATCGTGATCCCCGGGGCCGGGATGGATCATTGGCTGAGTCTCGAACTCGCGCGTCGGTTCGGGATTTGGGGACACTCGCGCTTTTTGTATCCCCGAGATTTTTTTGAGCAACTATTCGTGGCCACGGGGGTGGGAACCGGCGGAGTGGTCGACCCGTACAGTGTCGAGTGTCTCACCTGGGCGATCGCTCGCTGCTTGCCGGCAGTCGTGGAGCAAAAGGAATTTGCTGAGGTGCGGCACTACCTCGAAAACTTTGGCGAGGGGCAGTTGGATTGGTCGGACCTTGCCACTGCCACCGGCCGCTTCGCGCTCGCGAGCCGGCTTGCCGAAGTGTTTGCCGATTACATCGTGTATCGCCCGCAATGGTTGCACGAATGGCAGCGTGCGTTCGGCCGGGGGCAGGCGCCGCGCGACTGGCAAGGTCATTTGTGGCGGGTTCTCGTGCAAGAATTTGGCGACACGCACTTTGCCGCCCGCGCCTACCGGTGGACGGAGCAGCTCAAAACCGGTGCTGTGGCCACCCTGCCGGAGCGCGCATTTTGGTTTGGCTTTACCCGCTTGGCGCCACTTTACCTGGAGCTTCTCGGTGCGCTCGCAGGTTGTTGCGAAGTGCATTTGTTTGTTCCCAGCCCCTCACCGGAGTATTGGGCGGAAATTCGGAGCCGGCGAGAGATTTTGCGCGAAGCTTGGGCCCGCTCCGGTGGCCTGCCGGACGTCGAGGCGGAACTCGGTGCGGCCGAGGGTCACCCTTTGCTTGCCTCGCTCGGCCAAGCGGGCCGGGAATTCCAAGCAGCCGTGGAGAGTATTCTCACGTACCGAGAAGACGATCGTTACAAGCCTCCAAAGGGCGATTCGCTGTTACACATTTTGCAGCGCGACATTTTCGAACTCGTGCAGCGCGGACACTTGCCTGGAAGTGTCCCAGCGGTGGAAGTCCCCTGCGAGGACCGCTCCATCCAAGTCCACGCCTGCCACAGCCCGATGCGGGAAATCGAGGTGCTCGCTGATGTCCTGCGCGACTTTTTGGAACGAGACCCCACCCTGGCCCCCGAGGATATTTTGGTGCTGTGCTCCGACATCGAGCTGTACGCTCCGCTCATTGCCGCAGTGTTCGAACGGGAGCTCGATCCTCAGCGGCGCATCCCGTACTGCATTGGCGACCGCCCTCAGCGCGCGCTGGACCAGGTGGTCGATGCGTTTATCGCCGCCGTCGAGGGGCTCACTGGCCGCGTCGCCTTGAGCGATGGTGTGGCGTTGCTGCACGCCGCACCGGTGCGCGCACAGCTTGGCTTGAGCGAAGCGGAGTGGGAGCTGGCTCGTTCGTGGCTGCGCGATGCTGGTGCTCGTTGGGGCATCGACGAACGCCACCGCGAGGAAGTTGGCCTGCCGCCGTTTCGCGAGTACACGTGGAGCTTTGCTCTCGATCGCATCCTGCTCGGTCTGGCGCTTCCCCCAGAGGACACCGCTCTGTTTCGGAACGTCGCTCCGTACGGGGAAATCGAAGGCGAGGCCGCCATCGTGGCGGGGAAGATTGCTTCGTTTTGCTCGCGTTGGTTTTCCTACCGTCCTCCAGAAGGGGCGCGGAAAACGCCGCTCGAGTGGATCGAGTCGCTCGACCGACTGCGAGCGGACTTGCTCTCGCAAGCCGATCCGTTCGTTGATGGCCACGCCCGCCTCGAGCGCGTGCTCAAACAAGTGCGCCAAGCCGTGGAGCAAGCCAACTTTACCGAACCGGTGCCGTTTGCCGTTGTGTGGGCGCAAGTGCAAGCGCTGCTGCAGCAAGAAGGCAGCGCATTTGGGGTGTTTCGCGGCGGAGTGAACTTCGCCGCCATGCGCCCGACGCGTTGCGTGCCGGCAAGGGTGGTGTGTTTGGTCGGCATGAGCGACGGGGTGTTCCCGCGTCCGGGCGCCGCCGACACCTTGAGCCGAGCGCACCAGCGCCGCTGCACGGGCGATCCCGATCGCCGCAGCTCGGATCGTTACCTCTTTCTCGAGGCGTTGCTCAGCGCCCGCGATGCGTTGGTCATCACCTACCAAGGGCGCGACATCCGCAACAACACCGAGCGGCCTCCTTCGGTGGTCGTCACTGAACTCCTCGATTGCTTGGACCAGACGTTCGCTCCCGCCGGTGGCCTACCCACGCGCAAGCACCTGGTTGTTCAGCACCCGTTGCAGCCGTTCAGCCCTCGTTACTTTGAGGGCGAGCCGCAGCTGTTCAGCTTCGCTGCGGACCAGTGCGAGGGCGCACGCGCTTTGACGGAGCGGCGAGATTCACCAGCGCCGCTCGTGCGGGCCCTGCTCCCCGAGCCCGAGCCGATGATGGTATCGCTCGAGCAGCTCATCGCCATGCTGGAGCGGCCGCACGTGTCGTTTTTAACGCAGCGGCTCGGAATCGTGCCGCAAAGCGACCTGGAAGTGGCCAGCGACGATGTGCCGTTGGAGCTGAGCGGGCTGGGTGCTTGGCAAGCGGGGGACCTGGCAGTGCGTTTGCTGATGCAAGGCGTGCCGCTCGAGCAGGCAGAGACCTTGTGCCGCGCGCGCGGACTCTTGCCCCCGGGGCGTCTCGGGGAACTCGCATGGCGAAGCATCGCCCCGGCGGTTGCCCAGCTCGTTGGCCAGGCTCGCGGGCTCACCCAGCGCAAGAAGCCATTTCCAGCGCCGGTGGAGTTCGTGCTGGACTTCGCACCCGACCGCTTGATCGGCTTTCTGCGCAACCTCTGGCCACACGCGCAAGTGGTGGTGACATATTCCAAACTGTCGCCACGCCTGTATTTGGCAACCTGGATTCGTCACTTGGCGTTGAACGCGTGGGCGGACAGCAGGCTGCCGCGCACAACATTTCTCGTCGCGCGGGAAGAGAAAAGTCCGCACGACCCGCGAGTGGTCACCTTCCCGCCGGAGACCCAAGCCCGCACTTACCTGGAGGGACTGATGCGTTTATATCGCTGGGGGATGCGATTCCCGCTGCCGTTCGAGCCGCGCGCGGGGGCAGCTTACGTCAAAGCTCTGCAGAAGAAACAAGCGCAGGAGGCGCTGCTCGCCGCGGCAAATGAGCTCAGACTGAATCCTTACGGTGGGCCAGCAATTCCGGAATCGTACCGGCTAGCATGGCTGCTCCTGTACCGAACGCCGGCGCCGGGAATTTCCGACTGGGAGCAGGGCATGGCAAACGCGAGCCTCAACTTCGCTGAACTTGCCGTGCGCTTGCAGCGATTCTTGCAACCTCCGGCGGAAAACAAAGTGGTGTAAGCGATGGCGCGCGCTGCCGGTGAGGAGAGGAAACGTGCGATGTTTCAACGGCTCCATCCGTTGCAGTGCCCGTTAACGGGGACCGTACTTATCGAAGCGAGTGCAGGCACCGGTAAAACGTACACGATCGCCAACCTTTATCTCCGCTTGTTGCTGGAGCGGAACTTGACTGTGGAGCAAATCCTCGTGGTGACCTTCACGAATGCCGCGACTGCGGAATTGCGCGATCGCTTGCGTGCGCGCGTGGCGGCATTGCGGGAGTGTTTGCGGGGTGGTCAGCCGCCGGACCCAGATCTCGCTGCGCTCGCCGCTCAGCGGATGGCTGCGGGAACGCAGCTCGACGATGAGCGCCGCTTGCAAGCGGCACTCTACGGCTTCGATCTCGCGGCCATCCACACCATTCACTCCTTTTGCCAGCGCATGTTGGAGCGACACGCCTTCGAAGGAGGATTGCCGTTCGAGGCCGAACTCGTGGGCACGGCCGCAAATACCGTTTCTCGGCTGGTCCGGGACTTTTGGGTGCGGCAACTCGAGAGCGCCCCTGCCGAGTTCTTGTGGGACGATGAAGGAAACCCCGGGCCTTTGCAGCGCAGTTTGCCACTTCTCGAACATGCGGTCGGCTTGGCCCTGCGGTACCCGGACTTGCGCCTGCTCCGCAGGCCGGAGGCGACGGGTGGCTGGCCAGCCTACCGTGCTGCGTTGATTGCTGACGCCATTGCGTGGGTGCGGCGAGAGCTGGCCCGTGGCAGCCGCTTGCGCCGCGAACGCCGGTTTGACGATTTGTTGCAAGAATTGCGCGATGCATTGCGCTCGCCCGTTCGAGGCTTGGAATTAGCGGCGGGCATCCGAGAGCAATTCCGTGCTGCCTTGATCGATGAATTCCAAGACACCGACTCGCTGCAGTACGACATTTTCCGCACCGTTTATGCGGGCCGCAGCGATACCGCGTTGTTCCTGATTGGCGATCCCAAGCAGGCCATTTACGCCTTTCGTGGTGCCGACGTGTTTGCCTATCTCAGCGGCAAGCAGGATGCCGACCACCACTTTACGCTGGAGCAAAACTGGCGCTCCGTGCCGCAACTCGTCGAGGCAGTGAACCTACTTTTTTCCGAAGAGCGAACCGAGCGTCCGTTTCTCCTCGCTGGGATCGAGTACCACCCCATCCAACCTGCGCTGCCAGCGATAAGCGATGCGCATGCCGGCTTGGAAATCCTCTTTGTTCCGGCTGAAGACGGCAAGGCCATCACGAAAGCTTGGGCGGAGAAGGAGCTTTGCCACATCGTGGCGCAGGACATCTGCAAGTTTGTGCGCAGGGTGCCGGCCATCGGTCCGCACACCGTGTCGTTCGCCAGTATCGCGGTGCTGTGTCGAACCAACGATCAGGCAGCAGCGATGCAACGCGCGCTCGCCAAGTTGGGCATCCCGTCGGCTCTCGAGGGTGAGCTCAGCGTATTCGAGACGTCCGAAGCGATGGAACTCGAGTGCTTGTTGCGCGCCTTGGTGGACCCGGGCGACGGTGCGGCAGTGCGGGCGGCGCTGGCAACGTCGTTTTTTGGCCTCGATGCCGCCGCCCTGGCGCATTTGCAAACCGCCGATGCGGATTGGGATTCGTGGGTGCAATTGTTTTTCGACTGGCACCGAACGTGGCGGGAGCAGGGGTTCATGTCCGCCTTGCAGCAGGTGTTTACGCACGGACAAGCGGCGCGCCGCTTCTTAAAGCTCGTCGATGGCGAGCGGCGTATGACCAACGTGCGCCATTTGGCGGAATTGCTGCACACGGCCTCCGTGGAGCAACGGCTCTCCCCGGAGCGCGTCCTCGAATGGCTGGCGCTCATGCGGCGCGACCCCAGTGCGCGCAGTTCCGATATCGGTCTTGGCGAGGCGGCACAGTTGCGTTTGGAGAGCGACGAGCATGCGGTGAAGCTGGTCACCATCCACAAGGCCAAGGGGCTGCAATACCCCGTGGTGTATTGCCCGTTTTTGTGGGACTTTCCCAAGCTGCGAGACGAGGAGGCAAAGCTCCCATGCTTTCACGATCCGAAGACCTTCGAACTGTGCTTGGATTTGCGCGAGCCACCCGACACCAACTCGCTATGGCAGGCTTGGCAGGAACGCAAGGCCGAAGATGCGCGCTTGCTTTACGTGGCGCTCACACGGGCGCAATACCGCTGCGTGGTTGTGTGGGGCCATTTTGCAGCCGCTCCGGAATCCCCCTTGGCTCGCTTGCTGCACCCCGGGCGGTTGGCGATGGAGAAAAAGGGGAGCGGAATCCCCAAGATGCAGTGGGCGCCGCAGTTCAAAGACGGAGTGGAAGATTGGATGCTCGCTGACCTCCAGAAATTAGCGCGTGCGGCGAACGGGAGCATTCGCGTTCGGCGGTGGCGTGGTTCCCGCTTACAGTCCAGCGCGAAGCCGCAAGCAAGCGCAGCAGCAGGACTCAAGCCGCGTGTAAGTCGGCGCGCCTTCACAGTGCGCTGGCAAATCGCCAGTTTCTCGGCGCTAACGGAAAAAGCAAAAGGGCAGAGCTCGGCGGCCGAAGGATTCGATTTTGATGCGGCCTTGGCACCCCGGCCGGTGCCGCTTGCCAAGGTGCCTGACGCTCCACTCTTGCTACGGCTTGCCGCCGGCGGCCGGATCGGCGAGGCCTTGCACCGGCTGTTTGAAGTGTTGGACTTTGCCAGCCCGCTCGCGGGGCAGATCGACAAGCATGCAGATCTCCTGCGTCCGCTGGGCGAAGAAGTAGAGCCGGTCACGCTGGCGCAGGCATTGGAGGAGGTGGTGCACACGCCACTGGATCCCTTGGACTTTCGCTTGTGCGACGTTGCGCGCAGAAAGCGGTTGAACGAGTTGGACTTTTGGTTGCCTGTGTGTACTTCCGGCCAGGCTACGCCGAGTTCGCAACCGGCGGTTGTGCCGCAAAAGCTCGGGGACGCGTTTGCGCAACACGCTGCCGATCCCTTGCTCCGCGCGTACGGAGAACAGCTCGCCGAGCTCGATTTCCTTCCGTGGGTGGGGTTCCTCAAGGGTTACATGGATCTCGTGTTCGAGCACGAGGGGCGCTGGTTTGTGGCAGACTACAAATCGAATTTTCTGGGTCCGACTGCTGCCGATTACTCCCGCGATGCGCTCGTTCGCGAAATGCGCGCGCAGCATTACGTGCTCCAGTACCACCTGTACGCCGTCGCCTTGCACCGGATGTTGCAAACCTCCGTGCCCAACTACAGCTACGAGCGCGACTTTGGCGGAGTGTTTTACTTATTTGTGCGCGGCATGTCGCCGGCGTATCCACGGGGGAACGGCGTGTACTTCGACCGGCCGCCGCTTCCCCTCATGGAAAGTTTGCTGCGCGTGTTCACCGGTGAGGACGGAGTGTGAATCGCCGTACGCTCCAAGAGCAAGGCTTGGTGAACGATTTCGATCTCCACTTGGCGGCCACCCTGGGGCGCGTGGGCGGGGAAGAGCGAGAGGCTGTTCTTGCGACGGTGGCGTTGCTTAGTCGCTCCTTGCGCGACGGACATGTGTGCTTGAACGTCGCCTCCGCGGGTGCGGCCCTCGGCGTCGGTGCCGGGGATGATGACAGCTTGGCTGCACTCCAGTGGCCGCCTGGTTTGCTCGATGCACTGGCAGCAAGCCCGCTGGTGGGCTCCGGCAGCGGCGACACTCCGTTGGTGCTCGACCGCGCCGGCCGTTTATATCTTCGCCGCTATTGGTGGTTCGAGCAAAATGTGATTGCGGCACTGCGGCAGCGCGCGCAGGTGCCGCCCAAGGAGGTACCGATCGAATTTCTCAAGAACACCCTGCCAGCGTTGTTCGCTGGTTCTGACACGAAGCCCCCGGCGATCGACTGGCAGCAAGTGGCCACCTTGGTCGCCTTCTTGCGCCCATTGTGCATCGTGTCGGGTGGGCCCGGTACCGGGAAAACCTTCATCGTGGCCAACATTTTGAGCTTATTGCTGGCGTGGGCAAGTGCCTGCGGGCAGCGTTTGCCGCGGATTATGTTGCTCGCGCCCACGGGCAAGGCTGCGGCACGGTTGAGTGAGTCGTTGCAGCGCGCACGCTCTCGCCTGCCTGTGGGCTCGGAGCTCCTGCAAGCCATTCCCACAGAGGCCAGCACGATTCATCGCGCGCTGGTGCCGCTCGGTGGCTCGCGCACGCGGTTTCGGTACCACCGGGACAACCCACTCGGGGCGGATGTGGTGGTCGTGGACGAGTGCTCCATGGTGGATCTTGCCCTCATGGCCCGCTTGCTGGACGCCTTGCCCGCCACCGCGCGGCTTGTGTTGTTGGGCGACGAGTATCAACTGGCGAGTGTGCAGGCAGGATCGGTACTCGGCGACCTTTGCAACCGGGGCGAGCCGGCGCGGTTTTCACGCCAGCAGTGGCAGTGGATCGAAGCGGTGCTCGGGGTGCCGCCGCCGAAACCAGGGGAGTTGCCCGCTCGAAGTGGCATTCATGATTGCCTGGTGCGGCTGACGCGCAGTTACCGCTTTCGCGAAGACGGCGGCATCGGCGCGGTGGCTGCGGCGGTGAAGCGGGGTGACGCTGAGCTTGCGTGGGAGGTGCTCATGGCGGGTAAGGACCAGGCGGCGACAGACGTGGCCAGCTTGGGCGAGGCGCCGCTGCCGTGGAGGCTGTCCGCTGCTCTCGGCCGTGCCGTGCAAAGTGGATTTCAGCAGTACTTTCGCGCGTCCGACCCGGAGGCACGTCTTGCCGCGTTCGAGCGCTTTCGCGTTTTATGCGCTAACCGCTACGGTCCGTTCGGCATCCATGCCCTGAACACCGCGATCGAGCGCCTGTTGGAGAGCTGTGGGTTAATCGAGTGCGACAGCCCCTGGTATCTAGGGCGCCCCATTTTGGTGACGGAGAACGACTACCAGATTCGACTGTTCAACGGCGATTGGGGAAGCATCGTGCGCACGGCCGGAGAGCGCGGGCACCAGCGTATGGCTGCGTTTCGCGATGGACAAGGAAAGTTGCGCTTGATCGCACCCGGGCGCTTGCCGCCGCACGAGACCGCCTTTGCCATGACCATCCACAAAAGCCAGGGATCAGAGTTCGATGAGGTGGAAGTGGTGCTGCCTCCAAGCGCCTCGCCGTTACTCACCCGAGAACTCGTGTACACGGCGCTCACCCGCGCCAGGCACCGCGTGCGTGTACACGCCACGCGCGAGGCATTTGCGCACGCGGTGCGCAGCCGCATCGAGCGGTCTTCGGGGCTCCGCGACGGCTTGTGGGGGTGAGTCCTGACGAGTCACGGGAGGCCCTCGGGAGATGAGCAAGTGCCTCCTCAATTGGCCGAACGGGCGTCGTGGCTTCGCCAGGCACCTGGCGGGGCATTTGAAAAGGTAGGTCTCTTGTGGCGAAAACTCTCTCGAAATCCTCTGGGTTACCTGGGGAGCCCTACGATAGTAGAGCAAGCATCGCGCTTTACCGTAATCGCTATGGTTTCATGGCCTTACTGGAAAAGCGCAGCCCTAGGAAAACTTGATTGCGCTCCGAAGGGGATGAGCTGGCAAGTAAGACTCGTTCGTCGTGCCTGCTGCGTGGCGCTCACAGCCCGATAACGCTGAGATAACCGCAGAAATAATCTCCTCGATGCTGACCGCTCTGTCGCGATTCTGATCTACTCCGTTGCACAGGTCTACAGAGGAGAGGCCGAGCGCGATCGTGACTGCCGTCACAATCTTATCTATCGTCACTTCGCCGTTACTGTTGCAGTCGCCGTTACAGAGAACGGAGGTGGTAGTTGGCGTGTGTGTGGCTGTAGGTCTTGGGGGCGCCCTCGGAGACGCTGTCGGTGTGGCCTCTTCGGGCGGGGGCGGGGTTGCTGTGGGCAAAGATTCCCGCGCGAGTGTCGGAGAGAACTGACGCGGTTCCGTCGGAGTAAAAAAGGGCTCGGTGTAGGAAGATTCGGCGCAACAGTTGCTGTCGGGCTCGGGCTGTTTGATGGCTTGGCGGTCGCGGTTGGACTGTGCGGCGGAGGAGAGGGAAGAGCAACCAAAAGGACCACACTGTAAGTGTCTGATGCAGCGTAGGCGCCTAGGGTGTCGACCAAACGAAATTGTAACGGTAGACTGCCGGATTGTCCGGCTGGCAGTTGTGCTTGCCAACTTGGGTGAGAGTGAAGGTTTGGTTCGGTGCCTAGAAGGGCGCGGTCTCCTGAAAGAGTGAGAATCCGACCATTAACGTTGATCGACACCCCAGGGCAGCGGAAACCAGCTCAAGGTAAACGGGGGGTCCCGGGACGAAGTGGGAACGATCCTGCAACGGCCAGATCTGCGGACAGACCGATGAAGCCCGGGCTGATGGCTGAGTACAGGCAAAGGGACGGGGTACATAGGGTACGAGAGAGGCGAATTTCGGCTTGCTGTTGGAAGTTGGCAATCTGAAGCTTTCCACCGGCAACTTCGGTCCCAGCAACGAGAAAATCCCCCTCGTGGAGCTGAGCGGAAACGATTCCAGCCACGAAAAGTAACAAAGGCATGAACGCTCGGATCGAGCGCAGAGACTATCCTCCGGTTTGTAGAAGCACGGTCCAGCGAGACAGGCAGTAAGGGGGGCACGCGAAGCCCCCTTACACACGGCGACGGTTAATGTCGCTCGGCGATGGTTCTCAGGCAAGGTGAGTACTCGGGCAGAGGGTTCCCGCCTTTACTGGGCCTCGCTTGGAATTGCTCGAGATTACACAGAATCCCTGGGAACGCGGCGCTGAGGGCGGTCTCTGCTTGACAACGGATCAACGCGATGTGGGCTTGCAGCGTTTCAGGGGTTGGGAAGTCGTTCGACGCGGAGTTTGGAATCACTCGGCCATCTAAAGTGTTCGGGCCGGGAGTGCCGCATTTTAGCTGGAGCTCTGACACCGTCTAGCGTTCCAGATCTTCGAGCCGACCGAGCATAGTCTTGCTGTCGGGGGCGCTGCCGCTGAGGTTTGTGCACATTCGCTCTGCTGTGGCCAAGGCTGACGACGCTGACGGATCACCGACGTGATCCTTGGCTTTCCACACAGCAACGCGGTCGAAACACCTGCGCAACTCGCGGCTGACTCGCGCATAGTATCGAGGCACGGTCGCGCTCAACGCGCGTTGGCAGCGCAGGCTGATGCTATCGACTCCAGAGGTGGAGCTGTAGTCCAGTTCGGGTAAGAAGGCGTTGCTCAAGCGCAGCACGTAGGGTTCTGAGGGTTGGTAACCGTTGGAGCTGGTTCCCTCGATGATGCGAAACACAACTAAACCTTCACCCAGCAGGCTTGTCGGGACCGTGCTAAGCAAGATGCGGAAAGGTGCATGCTGATGCAAATCAGACCCGGCTCCCGGTACATCGTGGGTTCCGATTAGATAAGACCCTGGTGCAGTGATAGGCACGCAGCGTAGTTCAAGGGCGACGCCCGGGCTCACGTACAACACCTCGAGCCCGACTTCCGTGTTTAATAGGAGTTCGTAAATTTCAGGCGCTTCCGTGTCGGACGGTGCGAAGCCTAGGTCGGTTGCCTCGAACAGATAAGGAAACCCAGTGTATCGTAATCCGACAACGTGACGTTCGAAGTCGAAATCAACATTGAGGACCCCGCCGTTCGAGGCAGCTGAACCGATAAGAAGGTCGCCGGTGTGGGCCTGCGCTCGACTGACGTCGATGAGAGCGAGAGCAGCGAGGCCCGCCACAGGCAGAATTTTAGCATTCCATTTCAGATGGTTATCTCCTCTGTCCATTCTTCTTGTGGAAGCCGTGGTAGGCCTTGATGCGCCAATTGGAGTTCCGCCTCAGGTCCTGGTCCGCTGGGCGGAGCTCGGCCAAAGCGCCGCTTCCGTCGGGTCGGAAGCTTGGCCCGTAGGATGCGACCCTCGACGCGTCTGCGCCTTGGGAGTAGGATGGGCACGACCATCGCGGGCTTCCCCTGAGGAGTTGCAGCGGGAAAACTCAAGCACTTCCAGCAGGCGCCGACGTGGTCGGCGATGTGCGCTGCGCGGTGGTGGATTCCTCCAACGAAAGACGCCAGTAGGGCCAGACCAGAAAGAAGCACCAGAGCCTGGATCAGACGCTTGCTGAGCCTTCAAAGTGGGTTTCGCGGTAACCCGCGCAAGTCGGTGGCCCTCCTCTACTGTAAGCGGAAGGTGAGTGTGTACGGTGGCGAAGGTTCGTGTGAAGGATTTTCTGCCAACTCGACCAACCGAAAACTGATGGTCAGGGTGGAAGCGCGCTCGGTGCCAACGAAAAACCACTCGACGTGCGCGTGGAGACTGCCCGACTCGCCGAGCGGGATTCGATCTCCCGGAGCCGCGGCGACCGCCTCGTCAGATTTAACTTGTATGCCTTGATCATTGGAGACAATTTCCAAGGCGAGAGGGACCGGCTTTGTCAGTGGCTCGTATCCCCCGCTGCGCAGTTCAAGGTCGGCGAAGCCTGGTTCGGAAGCAGTACACAAGTGGAAGTCGCCAAGTTGCTGGCACGGTAAGGAAATTTCAACGTCGAAGTTAAACCAGGCCGCGAGCTGTTTGGCGTTGACTTGGCTTGACCCAACAAGAATATCGACGTGGGGAGCGGGTTCCTTAAAGCCCGGCGGCTCTTCTGGTCCACAACCGCATATCGTCAACAGCCAGAACGACACCGCGGTGAGTGCGACCAAAGACTTTGACAAACCTTTGTGATTTTGCAGTGTTTGAACCATTGTAGCGTTCTCCCCCGTCCCCAGAGGGACGTCTCGATGTTTGAGCCCTGATCCGAACCCTTTCAGGGCAGCCGCGGCTGGAGGAACGGAGCCTCCAGCAAACCGCGTGAGCGGCATACGCGATGTTTGCTCAGCGGCGTAGGCGACGTTTGCGGGGATGCGGGTGCGCCGCTGAAAAACGGCGTACCCGCTGAGGCCGGATCGTCTCTAAACGTCGCGCGAACGCTAGATCACTGGTGGGCTCCACCCGGAGACGGACGCAACGCCACGAGCCGGAACCGGATAGGACTTGGCCGGCAGTAAGCGGTCGATCGGTACCGTAGTAGGGGCCCCGCAATCGCTACTTTGCTCCAACAAGGGAACAGCGGCGGCCACACTACAGGCAATGCACGCATCGGGGTCGGCGGAGAGTCCGGTGGAGTGATGCGCGTGCCCCCTTACGAGCCCTGCGAGCAACGCAGCGCAAATCACCACCGGCGCTACCCAGCGAACGCAACAAGGCTTTGCTCGCATAAGATGCACAGCGGTAGCTGCCACTAATGAGGGCGCGAGCACGTGTCAAGAAGCAAAGCGCAGTTCAGCACTGGAACACGCTTTTGGGGACTGAGGTGCTCGCACCCTCGACTGCCTGTCCTGCTGATAGCCAGGTAACAGCGAGGGCAGTCTACGTTCTCTTGCCGTAAGTTGATGCAGAGGAGCAGCCTCATGAACGAGAGCACAGAACAGAGGCTTGTCTGGCTTGGATGGCCTTCGGTGAGAGCGAACGAAGTCCCAGCACAAAATTTCGGGTACGAGGTGACGGAACTTTGGGCCAGAGATTAGTTGCTTGGCCCCGCCCGGTTGACACTGGCGTGCGGCCGGTGCGAGCTTGCCGGAACTTGCGTGGCAACTTGAACCACAGAAGGAGAAGCAGGATGTTGACGATTCCAGCACGGGGACGGTCGAAGGAGGAAATTTTGCGCGACCTCGAGCGGTTTCGCGCGCACGATGTGGATTGGCGAAGCGGGCGCACGTGGGCCTACGTGTACGATCCCGGCCCCGAGGCGGAAGAGGTCATCAAAGAAGCGTACATGATGTATTTGTCGGAAAACGGGCTCGACCCCACCGCCTTTCCCAGTGCATTGCAACTGGAGCGTGAGCTCATTGCCATGGCGGCGTCGCACCTGCGCGGCGACGAGAACGTGGTGGGCAACTTTACGTCCGGCGGCACCGAAAGTATCTTGCTGGCAGTGAAAACCGCGCGCGACTGGGCACGGGCGCATCGTCCCCACGTCCGCGAGCCCGAGATTGTACTGCCGGTCACAGCTCATGCGGCGTTTCAAAAGGCGGCGCATTACTTCTGCCTGAAACCGGTGCTCGTGCCCGTGGACCCGCGTACCTTCAAGGCCGATCCGGAGCTGATGGCTCGGGCAATCACCGAAAACACCATTCTCCTCGTCGGCTCGGCCGTGTCGTATGCCCATGGCGTGGTCGACCCCATTCGGGAGCTCGGTGAGTTGGCGCAGCACCATGGCCTGCTGTTGCACGTGGATGCGTGCATGGGTGGATTTTTGTTGCCGTACTTTCGCCGGCTCGGTGCGCCGGTGCCGGACTTCGAGTTTCACGTACCCGGGGTGACGTCGATCTCCATGGATTTTCACAAGTATGCCTTTGCCGCCAAAGGCGCCTCGGTAATTCTCTACCGGAGTGCAGAACTGCGGCAGTATCAGATCTTCACCTGTGCAACGTGGACGGGCTACACGATGATCAACCCCACGGTGCAGAGCACGAAGTCGGCGGGTCCGATGGCCGCCGCATGGGCGGTGCTGAATTTCTTTGGCGACGAGGGTTACCTGGAGCTCGCGCGCAAAGTCTTGGAAGCGACGCGCTATCTCGCACGCGAGATCGAGCGTATCCCCGGCTTGCGGCTTCTCGGTCAGCCGGAGATGAACCTCATCGCGTTCACCTCGGACGAGGTGAATGTTTTCCAAATCGTCGATGAAATGAAGGCGCGTGGTTGGTACGTGCAACCGCAACTGGGCTTTGGCGGTTCGAAAGAGAACATCCACCTGTCGGTGAACCCAGCGAACGTCAAATGGATGGATGCGCTGCTGGCCGACTTGCGGCAGAGCGTGGAAGCGGCACGCCAAGCGCAGTTGGAGGAGATTTCCCAATTGCGCGACATGCTTGCGGGAATCGATTGGAATCAGCTCTCTCCCGAGATGCTGCGCAACATGTTGGCGATGGCAGGGGCAGGCGGCGGGTTGCCTCAGCGTATGGCGGCGATCAGTTCGTTGCTTAACCAGTTGCCGCCGGAAGCGGCGGAGCGTCTGTTGACCGCATATTTCAACGACTTGTATCGTCCGGCGGAGGAGCGCCCTCGTGCGTGAGCGACGGCGCCGGCGCGGGTGGATCGGCCGGGCGGCAGCCACGGTGTTGGCTGCCGGGCTCGGATTGTGTGCTGTTCTGCTCGTGCGGGTGGCGACACTCCCCTCGCTGCAACCGCACGTGCAGCCAGCGCAGTCGTTGGGGATCGATGCCCACGCGGCTGCTGAGCGCCTAGCCGGTGCGGTGCGCATCGCCACGATTTCCGAAGGGGAGACGGCACCGGTTCGTGCTGCGGAGTTTGCCGAGCTGCGAGCCTACTTGGAGTCGTCGTTTCCGCGCGTGCACCGTGTTCTGCAGCGCGAGATCATCAACGGCCAGTCGCTGCTGTACACATGGACGGGCCGCAACCCTAGCGCTGCACCGGCAGTGCTGATCGGCCACTTGGATGTAGTGCCGGTGGAACCGGGAACGGAAGGGAAGTGGCAACATCCGCCTTTTTCCGGGGCTATTGCTGGCGGGTTTATCTGGGGTCGGGGTACACTCGACGACAAGTTCACCGTCATCGGCGTGCTCGAAGCCGCTGAGCGTTTGCTCGCGGAAAATTTCCAGCCTGAGCGCACCGTGTTTTTTGGTTTTGGCCACGACGAGGAGATCGGCGGCGACCAGGGGGCTGCTCAGATTGCCGCTGAGCTCGAACGCCGTGGCGTGCGCGCGGAGTTTGTACTCGATGAGGGCGGAGCGCTGATGCGCGACGTGGTGCCGGGCCTGAGGGCGCCTTTGGCGTGTGTGGGAATCGCTGAGAAAGGAAGCGTGGGGGTACGTTTGGAGGCTCGTGCAGCGGGCGGACACTCCTCCGCACCGCCCCGCCAGACAGCGATTGGAAAACTCGCCGCGGCCGTGGCCGCACTCGAACGGCAACCGATGCCGCCACGGTTTTCGCCCCCGGTCCGCGCGATGTTCCGCTACGTTGCTCCCGAACTGTCCCTGTTTCCCTACCGCTTGGTGATGGCTAATCTTTGGCTGTTCGAGCCGTTCGTAATCCGAGCCCTCACGGCCGAGCCGGCAACCAACGCTACGGTGCGGACCACGAACGCCGCCACCATGGTGGGCGGAGGGGTGAAAGAAAACGTCTTGCCGGCGTCAGCCTGGGCGGTGGTGAACTACCGCATTTTACCGGGGGACAGCGTGGCCAGCGTGCTGGAGCACGTGCGCAAGGTGGTGACCGATCCCGAAATCGAAGTCCAGGCGCTGCGTGGCAGCCGCGAACCGACCGTGGTATCGCCTACCGATACCGCGGCATTTGGCCTGCTAGCAAAAACCATCCGCAGCGTGTTTCCAGAGGCCGTGGTGGCGCCGTACTTGACCATCGGCGGAACGGATGTGCGGCATTACCAGCGGGTGAGCCGCAACCTGTATCGCTTCATGCCGCTTGTGGGCGACCGTGGGGACTTGGCCCGAATGCATGGCAGCAACGAAAGGGTCAGCGTCGAGGGCTTCGCAAAGGGTGTGGAGTTTTACGCGCGTTTGCTCGCCAGCTTGTAGCTTCAGGTAGGGCACGCCGCGGGCGCCGCAAACTGCAGGAGTCCGCGGCCACCGTCCGCTGAATGATTGCCGCGGCGACGCAATGCAGGAGGAGTGCGTGCGTAAACGCCGCCCGCGCCCTGCGAGGATGCACGTTGCCAGCCAAGCCTGGCTTACCGCGGGGCTGTTGGGTCGGCCTGGTGGTCGCCCATAAGATTGTCCCCACTCACCCGTCGCCACGGATACGCTCCCCATTCATCCGCTGGGGCGCAGGCTTGCAACTGTCCACACAATATGGATAACGGGCTGCGAGCCTGGAGGGAGGGGCTTCGGGAATGCGTTGGATCCGCTTGTGGTTGTTGAGTGGGTGGGTGTTTGCGTGCAGCGTGCCGTGGCCGAGCTTTGCGCAGGAGTGCGGCTGGGCTTGTGCCGAGGGCGACTTTTGGCGGCTGCACGGGCGCGCGCAGTATCAAACTCGCCTCGAAGGTGTGAGCACCTTTCCGATCGATCGTTATGGCACGACGCTGGAGTCGAACTTCTTCTTTCTCCCCGTGCTGCGCGTGGGGATGACGGCCGAAACTAAGGAGCGTGCACGGCGCCCGTATTCGCTGCAGTTGGATTACGAGCACGATTTGATCACGGGTGTGGAAGACGGGGCCCCTTCTGACCGCCTGGGCGCGGAGCTTCCCTTTGGCCGCAAGAGTCACGCAGAGCTGCGCCGCCTGTTCCTGCGCGCCACGGTGCCGTCCGCCTTCTTGGTCGTGGGGGGTGGGTATACGATGAGCCATTGGGGGCTCGGCTTGTTGGCGAACGACGGAGCGCATGGGTGGACGAAAAACAACGCGTACTTCGGCGACCCGCGCAGTGGCGATCGGGTGATCCGCGCCACCATCGGAACCACACCGCTGACGAGCGCCAATGTGGTCCTGCGCTTGGCCTACGATGAGGTGGAGGGCGACGATGCCCTTCTCCGCCGCGACGATGCCCAGCAGTACATCGGTAGCGTGTTGGTCGGGTCTGGCCTCAAGCACTCTGCTGGCTTGTACGTCGTCTACCGCACCCAAGATGCCAAAGTGCGGCGCGGCTTCGACGTGGTGGTGTACGACATTTTTGCCCGGACAGCGCGAGACCTCGGCTTTTTGGGGGAACTCACCTTGGCGGGTGAGGCGGCGGTGATCGATGGTAGCACCACGTTAGGGCCCACCGTCGATTTCCCTAAGCATGACATCCTGCAAGTGGGGGCCACGGTGCAGGCACGTTTGGACCGGCAGACGCACGGCCTTGCGCTGGACTTCTTGTTTGCCAGCGGTGATGAAAACTTCGATGACCGCGATCAAAACGCCTTCAAGGTCGACCCCAACTACGAGTTCGGGTTACTGCTCTACCGAGTGGTCTTGGCGGCACAAAGTGGTCGCACGGTGGTGACGGCTGCCGACCCCACGCTGGTCGGTCGCCCAGTTCCCGACCTTGAGCGCATCCCCACCCGTGGTGCACCAACGAATACCATCGCCATCTTTCCGCGCGCGTGGTGGCAGGTCATGGAACCCTTGGTCCTGTACGGCGGGCCGCTGTTTGCGTGGAGCGATGTCGACTACGCGGATGCCTTCAACACTCGGCTGTTCGGCGGCGAACCGCATAATGCCTTGGGTGGCCGGCCAAACCGATTTTACGGCACGGAGCTCGATCTCGGTTGGCGCTACGTGCGCAACGTGCGGGGATTTGATTTTCAGCTCGGTGCGGAAGGGGCGGTGCTGTTTCCTGGCCCTGCGTTCCGGAAGCTCAACGGCAGCACGATGGGTGAAGTGTTCTTGGGCAGGGCAATGCTGGAGGTCCGGTTGTGAGGAGCAAAGCCATGAATTCGCTAACCGTTGCAGGGCGAGTGCGTACTGATTGTTGGGTGTTTGCGCTGATCGTAGCCACCGCGTTCGTGGCCGGTGGTTGCTCGCTCTCCGAATCGAAAGGAGTCGCCACCTCTCAGCCGGCGCGCACCACTGTGAAAATGGATTTCTTCCACAAGCCACTGCCGGAAATTCCGTTGCCGAACGATGTGGCGACGGTGGTGGACCCGACGTCGGCAACGGGGCGGCGCATCAACGCCTCGATGGTGGCGCCGACGGGGTTTGAACGCCTGACCCGCGAAAAGATCGACGAGCTCGACGGCTGGGGTGTATTCCAACCCATCACGATTCCGTTTACCGGCCCGATCGACGTCGAATCGCTCCTCGTGGGGCACCGCGACCCGCTGTACGAGACAGACAACGATGTTATTTACCTCATCAACATCGATCGCCGGTCGCCCGAGTTTGGCCGCATTCATCATTTGGACGTCGGCAATGGCAATTACCCGATCGTGCTCGAACGGCGTGACAATTACTGGGATAACGATCCGCGCGCCGGCACGGTGTCGATTTTGTTCGAAGAGGCGGACGAAGACGTGAATGGCAACGGCCTGCTAGATCCCGGTGAGGATACCGATGCCGACGGCGTGCTTGACAGGCCTAACTATCTCCCCGGAAGCCATCCACCGGCCGACGACATCAAAGCGCGGGTCGACAACTTCATGACCTTCTACGAGCGGGAAACCAACACGGTGATCGTGCGCCCGCTCGTGCCGCTGCGCGAGCGCACGACTTACGCGGTGGTGGTCACCCGCCGTTTACGCGACATCCACGGAGAGCCCGTAGGCTCGCCGTATCCGACGATCAACCATACGTCGCAAACCGAGGCCTTGCGGGCGCTGCCCGAGGTGTTGCCTCACGGGTTGACTTTGGCCGACGTGGCCTTTGCCTTCACGTTCACCACCCAATCGGTGGAGAGCCATTGGCGCGCGGTACGCGAAGGATTGTACGGCTATGGACCGCAGCGCCACTTGGCCCACGAGTACCCCGCCAAAATCGAAGCGCTTTTGCCGCTGCGTGACGCCGAGCGCTTCCCCAACAGCAAGCGCCGCTACTTGCTTTACGGAGAAAACTGGTTGCAAGCGGCGCGCCCGTTAGTGACCACCTTTCTCGGCCTCGACGCCAACTCGGAAGAGTACCGCCAGCTCGCAACTTCGCTCGAGTACGTGGACTACTTTGTCATCGGCACTTACCGCTCGCCGCAATTGTTCCCCCGCACCGACGAGGCGGGCAATTTCCTCGATTTGAACCGCCAGGCGTGGCCCCCGGATCTCGATCGCCTTCCGGCCCCGGCGCGAGAGGAAATCGTCTATTTCACGTTGGCCGTGCCGCGCAAAGAGGTTTCGGCACGGAAAGACGGCCGCCCGGCGCCCGTGGCCATTTTGAGCCACGGGTACACCGGCAACCGTTTCCCGATCATGCAGTTCGCGGGTTACTTCGCCCGGCACGGCTTGGCCACGATCGCGATCGATGGGCCGTCGCACGGTATTGGTCTCACCCCTGAGCAGGAGGCGCTCGCGCGTCAGCTCATGGGAGCCATGGGCTATCGTGCGGCCGTTGATGCAACGTTGTCCGACCGCGCCTTCGATCAAAACGGGGACGGCATCAAAGACTCAGGAGCTGATTTTTGGACCGCGTATTTGTTCCACACCCGCGACATCGTGCGGCAATTCATGCTGGATTACTCACAGCTCGTGCGCATCTTGCGGAGTTGGAATGGGCGCCGGTTGTGGGACTTCGATCTGGGCGAAGATGGCGTGCCGGACATCGCCGGGGACTTCGATGGTGACGGCTACGTCGATGTCGGCGGCGATGCGCCGATTGTCATGACGGGGGCGTCACTTGGCGGCATCATGTCGATGGTGATGGGCGGAGCCGAGCCGCAAATCACTGCCGTCGCCCCGATTGCGGGCGGGGGCGGCTACGTCGACATCGGGATGCGAACGGTGCAAGGCGGCGCTTTGGAGGCGTTCGTGCTGCGCATGATGGGCCCACTGTACGTGGGCAACCTCGATCCAGAAACCGGGCAGATGCAACTGCAAACCGTGGTGGTCAACCTCAACGACTTGGCGCGGCGGCCGCTGGGATCTGTCGAGGGTGTGCGTGTCGGCGACACGCTGGTTGCCGAAAATCTCACCAACGGTGCGCGCGGGTGCGGCGTCGTGTTGCCTCCGGGGCGGGTGCGCGCCTCGCTCGAGAGCGACCGTGGGGATCGAATCCGCTTGGTCTTTTACGCCGGATCGGTGCTGGTGCCGGGAACGAAGTGCGAGGTGCAGCCCGGAAGCAGCGTGCGTGCGGTGCTCGATCGGTTGGGTGTTGACTTTTCATACCAGGCGCAAGAGTTCCGCGCTGGAGAACCGCTGCGGGCTTTGGAAGACGGCTTGGGCCGCCCCCGCAACACGCCGGAGGTGCGCCGCTTGGGCACCATTGGCCAACTCGTGGTGGACCCGGCTGACCCGGCCGTGTTCGCTCCTCACTTGCTGCTCGAGCCGCTGGAGTTTCCGTTTACCCGCGAGCGCACCGGCAGCCACGCGCTGGTGGTGACCTCTCAAGGCGACATGAACGTGCCGACGAGCTCCGGTGTCACCTTTGCGCGCGCCGCCGGGCTCGTTTCCTACTTGGAAATCGATCCCCGTTTTGGCCGCTCGGCAAACCAAGTGTTGATCGACACGTACACGGTAGAGGCGGTGGATAACCTAGCGCGCTTCACCGATGCCACGGGCAAAGGGGTGCACTTGGACGTGGAGAACTTCAGCGGCGGGGACGACATTTGGGGCCCACAGTATCCGCGGCTCGATCCGCCGTTGCGGCTGGGCTTCGACCGGTGGGATCGGCTTGGAGGCCGCTCGGCAGCGATTTTCCCGTTGGCCCGCGACACGGGGGAGCACGGCTTCAGTTTGCCAGGGGCCATGACCGATGACTTCCGTGCGAAGTGTGCACGTGAGTGCCCGATTGCCGGTAGTGGCGATCCGTGCGGTTGCCGCACGCGAACGACATACGACATCGGGAATTTCTTGATCAACATGATTTCGCGGTTCTTGGTAACGAACGGCATGGAGCTGAGCGCGGATTTGTGCCAGTCGCGCAACGACTGCCCTGGCTACCTCCCTCCACCCCCGCGGCGTGAGATCAGTGCATTGCCTTGAGAGGGAACCCTTCGGTGTTCCCTGCTTTTGGTCATTAGGAGGTGGGTTCGCACCGTCGGGGCGCGCGTAAGATTGTGAATGCGGGAGAGAGGTCATCGGTTGTCCAGGCACGATGCCACTCGCGCCTCGGGGAAGACCACAAAGGCCCAACTCGTAGCGGGCAGCGTTACCGTAGGTCCGTTAAGGACGAGGGGTGTCGGCTCTGGTGGTGCGCCGTCGGTTGCGACCGATAGGGGTTCTCCGTTGAGGTGGAGCTCGTGGCTGGCCAGATCCGTAGAGCTTGCCAGGTAAACGTTTGCAGGGGGCTGCAACCCGAGGTCAGCAACGCGAAGAGTTAGAGGCCCTTCTCGACTAAGGTTGAGAACGAGGAGTGTAACCCCACCGGCTGGCCCGTTGTGCTGACAGTGTGCGTAAATCCGCGCTGGAACTGCAGCAGAAATCAACGGAGGCTCCAAGACTCGTGTGCCCATTAGCCGACGCCATAAGAACGTGGCCCAGTAATCGGGTCGAGGACGAAGGGAGACATCGTCGATTAAGCCGTACGTACTACCAGAGAGCGTTTGCCGCACCACGACGAAGTGCCCTCTGCGGGCAAGCCGGGCAAGGGTGTTGAGATACCAGAAGGTGTTCGCGAAGCGATCTGCAACACCAACTTGTCCGCCGCAAGACTGCCCGCCAGTCTCGGTTAACCACACGGGCCGCCCGGGAGAGTATTGATCGCGCAAAGCATCCACCGCTGCGGCCGCCTCGTCGATGCCGTCGAGGTAATCGGGGTCCAGTGCCGACTCGATGGTTACGCGCGGTCCCGACGGGGGGCAGCGCGTGGAGACGGCGCCATAATAATGATAATTGACGCCTTCGATCGAGCCTCCAACGAGCGGTAGGATCTCAGTCATGCGCGGGCCAAAAACGAAGTTGCCGAACACGTTCTCGCCTTGCGTCCGCATATATACGTTGCCGGCTGCAAGAATGGGGATCCCAGGGGCGACGCGGTCCCGCAGCTCGCCAAAGATGGTAAGATCGCGCGCATACTCTTGGGCAGAGTAACCGGCGATTCCCGCCCTGACGGCGAATAGGTTTGGTTCGTTGCCGAACTCCAAGGCCGCGAAGGGGTATCCGCGCGAAAGAGCATAGCTCAACAGTTCTTCGGCGTTTCTGGGGTCCCATCGTCCAGTGCCGTCGCGGGGACCGGGCCCTGCGTTGATCGTGAAAATTAGCCCCAGACCGAGCTCTGTGGCGAACTGGCTGGCGGCGTCGAATTGAGCCTTTGTCAACACCAAAGAGAACCGTTGCGGAGGTTCAGCGGGCGCCTCGGAAAGATCGTAAAAAATTCGGTCGGCTGCGCTGCCTCCGAGCCGAAGGTAGGCCGGAGCGAGGGCAGCCGTGAGCGCCCGGAGCCGTGGTCGCGAAAAATCGTAGGGTTCCACAGGAACTTGCTCCGTTCCGCCCGTGGGGTCCCAAAACGTGCCGCCGACAACTTGATCGAGGTCGACAGCGAACGACAAGAATCGCTCACTCACAACGGCCACGACTGGAAATCGGTTGGGGTTCGCCGTGGGTGTGGGGGAAGGAGCGCTGGTTACCATCCGGTCGGGGGTTGAGGGTGAGTGAGCCTCGCCTGCTCCCTCGCTCCCGCATCCTGTGACGAGTGCGGTCATTAGGACGGTGAGTGCGAACGGGTATGGAGCCGGCCGGTGCGCACAGCGCAGCAGGGGATCGACGATCCTTTGAAGCAGCTTGCCCACGATGACCGCAAACGGGTGCGACATAGTTCAGCGCACGCCATGCCGAACGCGATGATGAATTACGGGAGTGTCAGGCACGTGGCAATAGCATCGCTGGGGACGCGCTGGCCGCGGAATGCCGATTCGAAGGAGTTCGCGCGGTTGGGGTCAGTGGGTGTCACCGAGAGATTGTCGGAAGAAAGCCACCAAAGCCTCCGCCACGCGGCGGTGCCCTTTTTCGGTTGGGTGTTGGTCAGGGAAAAGTTCGTCGCAGCTCCATTCCGGGCAAGTCTGCGCGAAGTCGTCAGTGACGTCGACCAACGGAGTGCCGGTCGACCGGGCGACCTTGCGCACGACGTCGTTGGCGGCCCCGTAGATGAAGGACCCCGAAGGGTAGGTCATGAGGATCAGCGGGATGTTCCACCACCGGGCTGCTGCGATAATGGCTCGGAGGTTCGCCTCCACTCTCTTCATCCAGTCTGGCACACCTGCTGGTGCCATCTTGTGGCCGAGTTCAAACTCATGCTCACCAAAGCGTGCCACGCCCGAGCCGGAAGCGACGTTGGCGGGATCCGAGACCATCGTCACCTCGAGCCGGGAGTTTTCCCGTGCACGCCAGAGCATGTAAAGCAGCCGATAGAGCCGGGAGTGCGCCCAAAGCCACCGTTGAAGGTGGCGGGAGATGGCGTGCTCTCCCGTCGCCGTAGATGTCACCGGCAGGGTCCAGGCGTCGTTGGCGCCGATCATGAGAGTGACGAAGTCGGGTTTGAATGCGGCCATGTAGTGGTCAAAGGCGGCGAGCACTTGCGACGAATTTGTTCCCGGATACCCAAGGTTGAATACTTCGATGCGCGACTGCCCTGCTCGTTCGTTCCAAAGCGTTTCCGTGAGTTTCGGGTAGGCAGCTTCCCGTTCGATCCACAGCCCGAAGGTATTCGAATCGCCGAGGGCAAGAATGCGCACCCTGCGAGTGTGCATCAGCGGTGCATGGATCGGTCGCCGGGAATTTGCTTGGAGATGCGCTCCGAGTTGCAGGACTGCTTCCGCGGCGCCGAGTCCGAGCGCCATCCCCAGCAGGAGCAGGCCGGCGCGGGTTAGCCAAGTACGATTGTTACCTTGCTGTGCTACCGCCATGTCGCGGAATCGAACTACATTTCCTCCTGCGTTTTCCCGCGCAACCGCGTGGGCCGCTCGCGCAGGGTGCTACGAGGGGCACAATCCGAGCTGTTGTGCCAGGGCTTCGAGGGCAGCCTCGGCCTCACGGTCGTGGCGCCAAGGCAAAACGACCAAGCGAGTGACGCCAACAGCAGCGAAGAGATCCGCTTCTTTCCGATCGATCGGGCCGGCACTGACCGTGATCTCAAAATTCTCAATACTGCGGCCTCGTTTTGCCAGCAGTGCGCGCAGCCGTTCGACCTGGGTGCGTGCACTTTCCGGAGTGTGCCGCACGCCGTACCAGCCGTCGCCTAGTTCGGCAGCCCGTTCGAGAGCAGCTTCCGTTTCCCCACCGAAGAGAATGGGCGGACCAGGGCGCTGCATCGGCTTCGGCTCAAACATGACCGGCCCAAAAGAAAAAAACCGGCCGGAGAACGACGGCGTTTTCTCCTGCCACAACACGCGCCAGGCGCGCACACATTCGCGCAAGCGCGCGCCGCGCGAGGCAAAGTCGACTCCCAACGCGGTGAACTCTTCCTCGAGCCATCCGGCACCGACCCCGAGTGAGAGGCGCCCGCGGGAGAGCACATCTAAAGTGACAATCATCCGTGCACTGACGATTGGGTGGCGCAACGCGGGCAAGTACACGTTGGTGCCCAGGCGAATGCGCTCGGTTTTGGCCGCCACATGGGCGAGCAATACCAGCGGATCCAACAGCGGCATGTCGGTTCGCACCGGTGCCCCAGTTTCCGAGTACGGATAGCGGCTGCGGATCTCAGGAGGAAAAACAACGTGCTCGGGCAGCCATACCGACTCGAACCCTAGCGCCTCTGCGTGCGCGGCAATGGTGGCCATTCGTTGTGGCCGCAGTAAAAAAAGCGGAACCCCAATGTGCACCGGCAATCCTCCTTCTCGTCCGCCAGCTTATGCCATAGTGCGGCTTGCGGCGCGAGGGAGTGGATCGAGTCTCCGGCTGGGCGGTTGGCAATGTGGACTTTGCCAGGGCGGGTTTTCAGTCGTTCTCAGAATGCTTAGTAAGCAAAAGTGCCGCTGTTGGCGGCGGATTGAATAAGAGGAGAGGACACGATGGGATCGACGAAGGGACTAATTCGGGCCATGAACAAGAAGGGGAGCCGGAAAACGAAGAAGCCGCCCGTGGCGGTGAAGCTTCCGCCCCCTCCGGATCCATCCTGCTGCGAGCGCTGCGGCGCGTTGTATACCAAGCAAGCCTGGCGCCGCGCTGGGGAGCGCTCGCACACTCTGTTGCAGAAAGTCAACTGGACGGTGTGTCCCGCTTGCAAACAAGCGGAGCGGGGGGAGTACTTTGGCCGGGTGGTGATTCGCGGTAAGTTTGCCGCCGAACACGAAGAGGAAATCCGCCGTCGCATCCGCAACATCGAAGAACGGGCGCGGTTTACGCAGCCGCTGCGCCGGTTGGTTTCCGCTGATCGGGAGGGCAATGTTATCGAGGTTCTGACCACCTCGCAAAAACTCGCGCACCGGATCGTGCACGAACTGAAGAAGCTGTACAAAGGAAAGGCCTCGTACCACTGGTCGCCTGACGATGGGTGCTTGTACGCGGTGTGGGAACGTAACGAATAGCCTGCATTTGATCGGCCCCCTTTGACTTTTTGCGACCGGCAAAAAATAAGAAAGACCATGGGTGAGGTCATTGACTTCCGCTCGTACCGGCAAAAGAAGCAAGGCGGTGCCAAGTTCGTGCACTGTGCTTACTGCGGGGAACGGCACCCGGTCGTGCGTTTGGTGAACGGATCGGAAACCTGTCCCACCGCCTTCTGTGACGGGGGCTTGTGGTTTTGCCGCAATCGCGGCTGCCGCTCTGCGTACTTTTCGCAAGGCAAGCCCCGCCGGTGACTGAGCGGCGTCTCTCGCAGTGCGCTGTGCGGCCCGCTTTGGCCACGAGGCGAGGAGTGCCGTCTGCGAAGCCTGCCGCGCGCGAGGATGCCCGGTATGGGGGCGGCTAAGCAGAGCAAGGCGGGCACGGCGCCTCGCTCGGCTGCGCATTGCGCCGTGTTTGCATTGGCACCCTCGTGGCCTCTGGCCCGTGCGCTTGCCAGCGCCAAAGGGGTGCCTGCGCATGTGATTGCTTGTCATCGCTTTCCGGATGGGGAAACGTTGGTGCAGGTCCCTGCTCGCGTCGCGGAACAAGCCATCGTGGTGCAGCGGCTCCACGATCCGGACGCCAAGCTGTTTCCTCTGCTGCTCGTTGCCGATGCGTTGCGCCGCGCTGGAGCGCAACGGGTGGTGTTGGTGGCTCCGTATCTACCGTACATGCGTCAGGATGCGGCGTTCCGTCCCGGCGAGCCGATCTCGCAACGGGTGCTCGGGCGGCTGCTCCGCTTGGGGTTCGATCGCGTGCTGACCGTTGAGCCACACTTGCATCGGGTGCAGGGGCTCAAGCAGGTGGTGCCAGGTGGGGAGGCAATTTCGGCGGCCCCGGCCATCAGCGAGTATTTGCTTCGCCGGGGTTGGCGCGGGGTTTTGGTGGGGCCGGATGCGGAATCTGCGCGGTGGGTCAAAGCGATCGCGTGTGCCAGTGGGTTACCCTGGATGGTCGGGGAGAAACAGCGGCTCGGCGATCGGCGGGTGCGGATTTCGTTTCGGCAAGAGTTGCCCTCTACGGCGGTGATGTTGGTGGACGACATTGCCAGCAGTGGGGCTACTTTAGCGCGGGCCGCCCGCGGGCTCCGACGCATGGGAGCGGAGCGGGTGGAGGCGATTGTCGTCCACGCCATTTTTGCCCCGGGCGCGGCGGAGCGCATGCAAGCTGCTGGGATTGCGCGCGTAGTATCCTGCGATACCGTGCCGCACCGCACCAATCGCATCGCTTGTGCTCCCTTGATTGCCCAGGCATTGTAGAGGGTGATGGCTACCCGCTCGCGGCCACGAGGTCCAAGCGTCCCGGTGTTGCGCTTTCTTGGCGCAACGGAAACCGTAACCGGTAGCCGCTTCTTGATAGACACGCCGCGGGCGCGGGTGCTGGTGGACTGCGGCTTGTATCAAGGGCTCAAACAATTGCGCTTACGCAATTGGGAGGGACTGCCCGTTCCGCCGGAAACCATTGATGCGGTGGTGCTGACTCACGCCCACCTCGACCACTCTGGGTATTTGCCGGCCATTGTTCGCGACGGTTTTCGCGGACCCATCTACTGCACCCTGGGCACGAAGACTCTTTGCGGCATCGTTTTGCCTGACAGCGGGCGCGTGCAGGAGGAGGATGCCGCGTATGCCAACCGCAAGGGGTTCTCCAAACATACCCCCGCCTTGCCGTTGTACACCGAGGAAGATGCGAACCGGGTGTTACCGCAATTGCGCTCCATGGACTTTGACTCGCTCACGGAAGTGGCTCCCGAGGTAGGGGTGATCTTCCACCGCGCGGGCCACATCTTGGGCTCCGCCTTCGTGGAATTACGGATTGGGGGCATGGTGTCGCGCGTGGTGGTGTTCAGTGGTGATCTCGGCCGTCCCCGCCACCCCATCCTTCGCCCGCCAGTGCCGCGTGCGACCTGCGATGTGCTGCTCGTCGAATCCACTTACGGCGATCGTTTGCACGAAGACGTGGCTTCGCTTGAGCGGTTCCGGGAGGCCATTCAGCGCACAGCCGCGCGACAAGGGATGGTGCTCATTCCCTCGTTTGCCGTCGATCGCACAGAAGTGATCTTGTACCACCTGCGGTCGATGATGCAGGCCGGAGAGGTGCCACAACTTCCGGTTTGGGTGGATAGTCCGATGGCGATCGAAACGCTGCGGGTCTATCGCGCGGCGTTGGCACAACAAAATGACGAGATCCAGCCAGAGCTGATCGGAAACGATCCGTTCGATCCTGGTCAGCTCATCGAGGCGCGAACCCCCGAGCAGTCGAGAGCGATTAACGTGGAGCGCGGCCCCGGCATTATCATTTCTGCCTCCGGGATGGCGACCGGTGGGCGGGTGCTGCACCATTTGCTGCAACGCTTGCCCGACCCGCGGAACACCGTGGTGCTGGTTGGGTTTCAAGCCGAGGGCACGCGCGGGCGGGCGTTACTCGAAGGAGCGCGGGAGATCAAATTGCTCGGGAGATATGTCGCCGTCCGCGCCGAAGTTGTCGATGTACCGGCGTTTTCCGTGCATGCCGATCGCAACGAGCTGCTTGCCTGGATGCGTTCGAACCGCCGCGCTCCGGAGATGACTTACATCGTGCACGGCGAGCCGGTGGCGTCGCAAGCGCTGCGCAGCGCCATAGCCGGGGAACTCGGCTGGCCCGCGGTGGTCCCTCGCTACCAGGAAACCGTCCGGCTGGATTGAATCGCTGCTCGCTTCTGGCAGCGAGCGTCGCATAGCGCGGCATTCTCTGCCCAGGAAACCTCGTCCTGCTGGGGAAAACGGGAACGACAGATCAGGGAGATGCTCTCGGTCCGCGAACCGCGAGCGAAAACGTGCAGCACTGCAGCGGGTAAGCTCCGTGGTGCCTCACGCTGCGGTGGCTTCGGGTTCAAAGCAGCGCAAGCCGCGAGCAGTGCGGAAGGCGCGAGCTTAGCGTTTGTCCGCCTTTAGAGGAGATAAGCTAAGCCGAGGCCAATGCCCCAGTCTGGCGACGCAAGGCGACCGATCATCCCCGTCGGCCGTACCAGGAGACGATCGGAGAAATGCAAATCAACTCCCGGCCATACCGTGAGGTCGACATTGCGGAAGCCGCCCTGATGGAAGACGCGAATGACGGTCTCCCCACGCAGTGTGTAAAAGTCGTTGCCCTTGAGGAACAAAGTCCAACTATTGTTGAACACGTCGGGCACGTCACCGGTGAACATCTCGTACCCAACCTGACCGCCGAGTCCGATTCGCTTCCAAGTGACCCGTCCGGCGACGAACGGATTGAGGCCCACTTCGTCCGTGCCAAACTCTTTGCGTTTGGAGCCCGACGGCACGGACACTTGCACACCGGCGGTCCAGCGGATGAGGTCACCGAGCGGCTGCGTGAACTTGCCGTACAGTTGCACGTCGCCCATGTCTTCTCGAGTTTGTTTCTCGCCGGCTACGGTGCGGCTTTCGATGTAGCCGGGCAGCAAAAAACCAATTTCCGCATTTTTCGCGAGGCCATACGACCCGATGAGGTTGAACACCCCGCCATCGCTGCCGATGGCTTCACGCCGGACTTGTGGAGGCTTGGGAATCCGAAAGCCAATGAGATTAAGGCGTGCGCCTTCCGGGTCCTCAATTTTGATTCCTTGCACCTCGAGGCGAAAGCGCCCTTCGTCCACCGTCACGGGGTCCACAATAAAGCTGCGGAACGACCGCTCCTTCCCAGAGAGCTCCATTCCGCGAGACTGCGCGCCGATCACTCCAGCCAGTAGGATTACCGCGATCCCAACCCACCGCCGAACTGCGTCACCCATCGCTTCCCCTCCTTAAAAACCAGCCGGCCCGCCACCTGGCGCCGCGCAAGGCTTCCCAGACTGTACGGCCGTGCAATTTGGTGGCCGATGCTATGCCGTTGCACGCGAAGTTGTCAAGCGTTGGCGCCGATTCGGCCGGCGGCCTTCTCGTCGCCTCACGACTCCAGTTTGGCAAGAAGTTCGCGGACGTAGCGCTCCGACTCCGCCGTTGGGCTTCCCAACATGCGCGCCAACTCACGGACTCGTTCTTCACCGGAAATGGCGCGCGCGGTCGTGAACGTGCGCCCCCCACGGACGAGTTTTTCCAGCGCGAGATGGTGGTCGGCAAAGGCGGCGATTTGCGGCAGGTGGGTGATGCAGAGTACTTGCTGTTGGCGCGCGAGGGCGCGCAGCCGCTTTCCGACGGCAGTCGCCGTCGTGCCACCGATGCCGGCATCGACTTCGTCGAAAATCCACAGCGCCCCAGGACTGCCCCCGCCACCGAGCACCTTGAGGGCCAGCATCACGCGGGAGAGTTCCCCACCAGAAGCAACCCGGGCCAGCGGCCGGGGCTCTTCGCCAGGGTTGGCCGACAAGTAAAATTCCGCTTCGTCGGCACCGCTCGCCGTGAGTTCCGCTACTTTCAGAGGGTCGGACGCGCCGCCATTGGTCGTTGCCGCTTGCCGCTGGAAGCGCACCTCGAACACGGCTTTGCCCATACCGAGCGCTTGTAGCTCTTTGCGGATTTTCTCGGCGAGCCGCCGGGCAGCTTCGGCCCGTTCACGCGAAAGCTCGCCAGCGACGCGCTCTGCCTCGGCGAGAGCACGGACAGCCTCGCGCTCGAGGGTTTCCGTGTTTTCCGTGCCCTGCTCGAGCAAAGCCGCTTCTGCTCGAATGCGCTGCAAAACCTGGGGAAGATCATCGGCCGTACAGGCGTACTTGCGCTTGAGGCGGGCAATTAGGGCGAGGCGGTCTTCGATGAATGCCAGCCGCTCGGGGTCGAATTCAAGCCGATCGAGGTAGCGGCGCACTTGAAAGGCGGCCTCGCGCAGCAGCGTCGAGGCTTGGGCCACGAGTTGTGCGCTATCGCTGAGTTGCGGATCGATTGCGCTCGCCTCTTCTAAAGCATGGGTGATGCGGGCAGCGAGGCTGAGCACGGGTTGTTCGCCGGAGTCCAGCGCAGCCTCGCTCTCGACACACAGCCGCTGCAACTTTTCCACATGGCGGAGCTTTTCCCGCTCTTGCTGCAACGCCGCCTCCTCGCCCTCGGTCACACCAGCTTGTTCGAGTTCCGCCACCTGAAACCGGAGCAGCTCGAGACGCTCGCGCCCAATGTCTGCCATGCGACGCACTTCGGCAAGGCGCTGCGCCAGAGCGCGCCACGCATGGTATGCTTGATTCATCCGCGCACGTAGCGGCGCGAGCGCACCAAAGGCGTCGAGGATGTCGAGGTGGGTTTCGTTGCGCAGCAGCGAAGTCTGCTCATGTTGCCCGTAAATGCGCACGAGTGCGCTGCCTAAGTTGGCCAATTGCGCGGCCGACACTGCCGCGCCGTTGACCCACGCACGGGTGCGACCGTTGCGGTAGAGTACCCGTCGCACGACAATGTCGGGTGCGCTTGGAAGGCCGACGGTGTCGAGGATCTCGCTGGGAACTTCCTCGAACAGGCCTTCGACACTTCCTTCCTCGGCCGCGGTGCGAACGAGGTCAGCATTGGCCCTTTCGCCGCAGAGCAACGACAAGGCACGAATGACGATGCTCTTCCCAGCCCCAGTCTCGCCGGTCAGGACGTTGAAGCCCGGCTCGAACTCCAGGGTGAGTTCGTCGACCACTGCCAATTGTCGAATCGTTAGGGATCGCAGCATGCGCCCGACTGTCGTTTACGTCTGGCCACTTAACGTTCGCCCCAGCGCAACTTACTGCGCAGCACTTCAAAGTAGCTGCGTTGCGGCGACTGCACGAGCGGCGCTCGCACCGGTGCTTTACGGATTTCGACGATATCGCCGGTAAGCAGCGGGAACGCTTCTTGCCCGTCGATGGTGAGGACCACGTCCTCACCCGGGGTTTCCACGGCCACCTGCACCACGGCGCGGTCGGGAAGCACGATCGGCCGATTTGTCAGCGTGTGCGGGCAAATGGGGCTGAGCAGGAGCACCTCGACTGCGGGGTGCACAATCGGGCCGCCAGCCGAGAGCGAGTAGGCAGTGGAGCCGGTGGGAGTCGTGACGATGAGCCCGTCGGCCTTGTACACGCACAACTCTTGGCCATCAACCAACGTGCGCAGGTCGATCATGCGAGCGAGCACGCCTTTGTTAATCACGGCGTCGTTCAACGCCAAACGCTCGGTCTGTATTTGTTCGCCGCGTTGCCAACGCACGGAGAGCATCATGCGGCGGTCGATCAGCATGTGCCCGCCTAAAAGGGCCTCCATGAAGGGGAACAGTTCGTCCACCGTGGTTGCGGTAAGGAACCCGAGTCCGCCGAGGTTGACTCCCAAAATGGGCACTTCTCGTGTCTTGAGCAGTCGCGCCACACTCAGAATGGAACCGTCGCCGCCGAGCACGACGACAAGGTCGACCATGTTGATGAGCTGCTCACGTTCGGCAGCAGCGGCGTCGGGCACGTCTGAGCGAAGAGCCCGCTCCACGACCACGTTCACTTGTCGGGTGCGCAACCACGCGCTGAGCTCTCGCGCAACGGCCGCTGCTCGGGGTTGGCCCCGCTTGGCGACGATTCCAATTGAGTTCATGGCGGCACGCTACCATAGCATGGGAGCGGCCAGCTACGGCCTGTCGGAAACGGCGCCCTTAGGGCCGGTAGCGCTTGCTCTGTCGCACAGCGTTGCTAGCAAGCGCACATCGGGTCACGGGCAACTGGCGCGAGGCGGTTGAGGGTGGATAGAAACGAGAAGGAGCGAGGCAGGAGGCGCGCCACCGCACTTTTGCTCGTTACTGCTTGCGCAGGTTTCGCAGCATTCACAGGGGGGCGTGCTCTCCACGGCCAGCCCGTGGCAGGAACAGTGGGCGCGAGCTCTGCGCAAGAGCTCTTGGAGCAATGCCCGATCGGAGAGGTGCGTACTGATGTCATCGTGCCCGCCCCGCCCGAGTTGGTGCGGGCGCCACGGAAGGAAGCCTGGGAGCGCCGCTTTCCGAGCAAAGACGCCTTACTCGTTGCGCTGCAGGAGCGGTTGGCTGGTTGGCCGGAGCGGCTGCCGGCGGCCATGCCGGAACTACCGGAGGAGCCGACGCAGTTTTTGCAGCAGGTGGCGCGCGACACGTGGCGCGGATTGCGGTCGTTGCGCGACCGGGAGCACGGGCTGCCGATTGACCACGTGCGCTGGCTGGGTTTCGACTTCGATCCTCGCCGAGCCCAAATTGGTGACTACACAAGCAGCTCGAACCTTGGCTTATTTCTTCTGGCCGCAGTGGCCGCGCGCGAGTTGGGCTTGGAAACCCACGAGAGCACCGTGGCCCTGGTCCGCGACGTGTTCGATACCATGGAGCGGCTCGAGCGCTACGAGGGGTTTTTCTTTAATTACTACGACACGACCTCGCTCGAGCGCACGAGCCATTTTGTCTCGTTTGTCGATTCCTCCTGGCTGACCGCGGCGTTGGTCGTGGTGCGCAATGCGCTACCGGAACTCGCCCCGCGCGCCACGCGGTTTTTGTCGCGCGAAGACTATGGATTCTTTTACGATCGCGCACGCGGGCAAATGCGCCACGGCTACTACGTGAAGCCGGGGCTCATTTCTCCTTTTCATTACGGGATGTTGTTCACCGAGGCTCGCTTGGGGAGCTTGCTCGCCATTGGCAAAGGCGATGTCCCGCGGGCGCACTGGTACGGGATGGTGCGCACCTATCCTCCTGGTTGCCGGTGGCAGCGGCAGTTGCCGCTCCAGCCTGCGGCCGAGCGGAAAAATGGCTTCGTCGTGTATCGGGGGTACTATCAGTGGAACGGGGTGTCTTATGTCCCTTCGTGGGGCGGTAGCATGTTCGAGGCGCTCATGCCGCTCCTTGTGATCGACGAAGCACGCCATGCTCCCCACGGTTGGGGGGCGAATGCCCGAGCACATGCCGTAGTCCAACGCCGCTGGAGCGAAGAAGAGTTGCACCAGGTGGTGTGGGGGCAATCGCCGTGTATGAATCCGCACGGGCTCGACTACCGGGAGTTTGGAGTTCCGCCGCTCGGTGCTCGTGGCTACCCAAGTGGAGCCGTAACCCCTCATGCCGCCGCGCTCGCACTCGCCGTCACCCCGGCGGACGCCATTGCGAACTTGCAGCGATTAGCTCGAGAATACCCTTTGTACGCTGACTTTGGATTTTTCGATGCCGTGGATCCTGCCACCGGGGTGGTGGCTCGTGGCTACTTGAACCTGGATCAAGCCATGATCGTCGTTGCCATTGCCAACCACCTCGTTCCGGGTGGGGTGCGCCAGTACTTTGAACGGGATCCGTGGGTCCGCCGGGCGTTACCGTTGCTGGCGGAGGAAAATCTCTTCGGCGCTCTTGACCCAGCGGTGGCCCGCCAGTAAGTGAACGATCGTTCACTTGGGAAGGAGGACCCAGTATGCGTACGCCAATCTGCGACCGCCTCAAGATCGAGCTGCCAATTTTTGCCTTTAGTCACTGTCGCGACGTGGTCGCCGAGGTCAGCAAGGCAGGCGGTTTCGGCGTTTTAGGGGCGGTCGGGTTCACACCCGAACAGCTCGAAGTCGAACTCCAGTGGATTGATGAACACGTAGGCGACCATCCGTACGGAGTCGATATTGTGATCCCGGGCAAGTACGAAGGCATGGGTGAGCTCGACCCGGTGAAGTTGGAAGAGCAACTCCGCGCGATGATTCCGCCTGAGCACATTGCGTTCGCGGAGAAGATTTTGGAAGAACACGGTGTGCCAAAGCTGCCACCGGGAGAGCGCCCTGTGGGCCAACTGTTAGGTTGGACCGCGGCCACCGCCACTCCGCAAGTGGAGGTGGCGCTTAAGCATGAGAAGGTACGTCTGATCGCCAATGCGTTGGGGACCCCGCCGAAGGACGTGATCGACGAGATCCATGCCACCGGTCGCTTGGTTGCGGCACTGTGTGGTTCGGCGAAGCACGCGCTGTCACACAAAGAAGCGGGCGTGGATATCGTGGTGGCCCAAGGTACGGAAGGCGGCGGCCACACCGGCGAAATCGGTAGCATCGTGCTGTGGCCGGAGGTGATCGATGCGGTGGCCCCATTGCCGGTGCTTGCTGCGGGAGGAATCGGCACCGGGAGGCAAATCGCCGCTGCACTCGCCATGGGTGCGCAAGGGGTGTGGACCGGTTCGTTGTGGCTCACGGTGCGCGAGGCGGATGTGCCGCCGGCACAGATGGAATGCTATTTGCGGGCCACGAGCCGTGATACCGTGCGCTCGCGTTCGTTCACGGGGAAGCCATGCCGCATGCTGCGCAACGCTTGGACCGAAGCATGGGAGCGCCCCGATGCACCGAAACCTTTGGGGATGCCGCTGCAATTCATGGTGACGGCCGATGCCGTTGCCCGCGGCCACCGCTACGCCGAAAAAGCGAAGGATGTCTTGTTCAACCCGGTAGGGCAGATTGTCGGCCGCTTGAACACCGTGCGGAGCGTGAAGGAAGTCATCTACGACTTGGTGCAAGAGTACCTCGAGGCAGTGGAGCGTTTGCAGCGCCTAACGAACCTTGAAAGCCAAGCGGCTTGATGGAGCACGGGACAAACGACTGACAGAAAAAGTCGCGCCCGGTGCGCGTCCCGCCAATCGTGCTCCGACGTGCCATCAGGCGGATGTGCAGGCGAGGCCCACTTGTTGTCGGGCTTTGGGCTGCGTAGAGCTGCAGCGAGCGAACTCCGCACATGGCCAGTGTCACGTTGAAGCACGTATCGAAGATATTTCCCAACGGCGCCGTGGCTCTGGACGGCATCGATCTCGAAGTGGGAGATGGCGAGCTGCTCGTCGTGGTGGGGCCCTCGGGCTGCGGCAAGTCGACGCTGCTCCGCATCGTGGCAGGCTTGGAAGAGGTCAGCCAGGGAGAGGTGTGGATCGGGTCGACGTTGGTCAATGGTTTGTCCCCGCAACGGCGCAATGTCGCCATGGTCTTTCAAGACTATGCGCTGTACCCCCACCTCACGGTGGCGGACAACCTAGCGTTCCCGCTGCGCATGCGGGGAATGCCGCGCGCAGAGCGCCGCGAGCGCATTCAGCGGGTGGCCCGCCTGCTGGAAATTGAGTCGTTGCTCGACCGTTATCCGGCGGAACTTTCCGGCGGGCAGCGCCAGCGCGTGGCCATGGGGCGCGCGCTGGTGCGTGAGCCCACGGTGTCGCTGTTCGACGAGCCGCTTTCCAACCTGGATGCCAAGCTGCGCGTGAGTGTGCGGGCGGAAATTGCGGCCATTCAGGAACGCACCGGGACGACGATGATTTACGTCACCCATGACCAGACGGAGGCGATGACGCTCGGTCACCGTGTTGCCGTGCTCGATCGTGGGCGCCTGCAACAAGTTGCGCCACCGCGCACGCTGTACGACGAGCCCGCAAATGCCTTTGTCGCCGGGTTTATCGGCAACCCGCCGATGAATTTGTTTGCTGCCCGAGTAGGGGCGGCGGCCGGGCGGTGGTGGTTGGAAGCTGGCGACGGCCGTTTCCCTCTGCTGGCAGAACGGATCCGTTTTCCGGTGGAGAGCAGCGACCCGGTCATAGCCGGAGTTCGTCCGGAAGCCATCGCCTGCAGCCGCACAGCCCAGGAATGCGCGCTGCCCGCGCAGGTCGAACACGTGGAGCAGCTCGGACACGAAACCCTGCTCTATCTTCGCTTGGCCGGTGCCCCGGCCATTCGCTGGGTGGCACGCCTTCCCGGCATGCAAGCGATCAAAAAGGGAGACCGCGTATTCGTGCAGGTTCCGCCTGAGCGCTGGTATGTGTTTCCCGCGTCTGCAGACGAAGGCCAACTTCAAGGGCAAGCGCCTCCGCCCCAAAGTCGCAACACAGCCAAGTAGGGCACGCAGGTGCGTCGCTCCTGCACCCAAGTTCGCGCCGCTTCCAAGCTGAGCTTGCGGCTCGCCTGCAAGTAGGCGATGGCCACAGTGGGAGCTCGGTTGATGCCGGCGTTGCAGTGCAAATACACCCGGCAGCCTTCAGCCGCACGTTGGGAGATCCATTCGACAGCCGGCGTCAGTGCTCGAAGGAGCTCTTGGTTGGCACCGTCCGCCACTGGAATGCGGTGGAACATGATGCCGTGGGATGAGAACGCCTGGGCGAGGGCGGTAAGCGAGAGATTTTTTGCCACGAGGTCGGAATCGTGCTGCAAGCTCAGGACAGCGTTGATGCGAAGGTCTCTGGCGAGCCACGGAGCGTCGCTCGGGAGTAGGTATTCTCCGATCACGAGCTCGGGAACAATTTCGTTACACGAGGGTTGAGGAGTGGGTCGCCCGGGAGGGCCCCAAGCGCGCAACCAGTAGCTCATTGGGCTCCGCTTGTATGCGAGTTGCCACCCGCGCACAAGTTGCACGCAGCCACTAATCGGTGGCGTGCGCGATTGGAGGCCAGGCCAACCGCAGCGCGCGTAGGGGTTGCTGGGACGCGCAAGCTGCGCTGCGTAAGTTGGATGCGGCGGCGAGCGAAGATGGGGATGGCTTTTGACTTTTCTCTGGTGTGCCACATAAATAGTGTGCGTTCGTGGAAGGAGGACGGATGGCAAACACTGCTCGCGTGTTGGTGGGAATCCTTGCTGGGCTGTGCTTGTGGAATGTGCTGCAGGGGCCGGGCTGGGCGCAGCGGGGCCGCGTAACCAATCCACAAGAAATTGCTGCGGTGCTGACTGTGCGCGACGTCCGCGTTGATGGTGATGTGGTGCGGGCCACGCTGGTCAACCAGTCGCCGCGCCGCTTGGCGGATGTGCGGCTGTTGATTCGCCATTCATGGCTGTGGAACAACGAGCGGAATCCGGGCTCGGACAACCCTGGGCGGACCGACACCTATACGATTCCCGATGAAATCCCGGCTGGGGGCACCTACAACCTTGTGTACAAGATTGTTCCTCCCTTGCCGCGTCGCCACGACGGGCGATTTGTGACCACGGTCGAGTTAATTGGTTTTACTGAAGTTGGCTTCTAGTCGACCCGAGCACAGAGAACACCCCCCTCCGTGGTTTACTGCCGAGCGGCCGCGGATCGGCATTTCTGCCTGCTTGCTCGGGAAGCCGGTGCGGTACGACGGTGGGCACAAGCGTGATCCGTTTCTGACGGAAACGTTTGGGCAGTTCGTGGAATGGGTGCCGGTTTGTCCGGAGGTGGAACTCGGGCTCGGCGTACCGCGGCCGACCCTTCGCCTGGAAGCCGACGAAACTGGTGTCCGCCTGCGCGTGCCTAGCACCGGCGCAGACCTTACCGCTGCGATGCAACGTTGGGCGGATAAAAAGCTCCGCGCACTCGCCGGAGAGCAGTTGAGCGGCTTCGTGGTAAAAAAAGATTCGCCGAGTTGCGGCATGGAGCGAGTACGCGTCTATCAAGGGAGTGGGGCGCCGCGGCGCGGCGGCACGGGGCTGTTTACTGCTGCATTGCGCGCGGCGTGGCCGCTGTTGCCTGTGGAAGAAGAGGGGCGGCTGCACGACCCGCGGTTGCGGGAAAATTTCGTTGAACGAGTGTTTGCCTACCAGCGGCTGCAACGGATGTTTCGCGGCCGTTGGAGCGTAGGGCAGGTGGTGGCGTTCCATACCGCTCACAAACTACAGTTGCTCGCGCACTCGCCGCGACTCTACCGTGAATTGGGCCAATTGGTCGCACATGTTCGCGAGTTCAGCCGCGAGGAGTTCCGTGCGCGCTACGCGGAGCAATTCATGCGCGCGTTGCAAACCTTGGCCACGCCTGCCCGGCACACGAACGTGTTGCAGCACATGATGGGGTATTTGCGCGAGCACATTGATGGCGAAGCGCGCGCAGAGCTTGTACAGCTGATCGGCGAATATCGGCGTGGTTTGGTTCCTCTAGTCGTGCCGCTTACCCTCCTCAATCATTTCGTTCGCCGGCATCGAATCGCTTACCTGCTCGGGCAAACGTACCTCGAGCCGCACCCACGCGAGCTGATGCTGCGCAATCACGTGTAGGCGCGGCGCCGGCCAGAGCCGCGGACGGCTCTTTGGCAATGTGGGGGATCACCCGGCTTATTTGGGAGCGTCCGTATTGACCCAGCGGATGTAGGCGATGAGCGCATCCACCTGCTCGTCGGTGAGGAAGTCGTAGGCTGGCATGTACACACGCTGCCGTTCCAAAAAGAAGCGAGCGATCGGGTGGGTGCGCAACCGCTCGATGCTGCCCTCGCGAATCCACTGGCGCAGCTCGGCATCGCTGCGCACAAGGTCGCGAAAGTCGTGACCCCACCACCCGGGGATGTAGCCTTTGAAGGAGCCAGGATTGGCGGGTCCGCCACTGCCCATGGGGCCGTGGCAGTGAAAGCAGCCGAGTTGCACTGCCAGTTCGTGGCCCTGGGCGGCAACCGGATCGGAGGGAACGACCAAGTCCGAGCGGGCGCGAATGTAGGCAACCAGGTCGTCCACTTCGCGCTCGCTCAACATGCCTCGGTACGCCGGCATAACCAGCAGCCACTTGCGCGTCTTCTCACGGTATTCGGGGTCCTGCCGCTTGCGGGCAGGGGCACCATCTAAAATGTACTCCCGCAGTTCGTGGTCGTCCTTCGCCCACATCATCGGCACGCCGCCGGCAAAACCTGGCACTTCTTCGTCTTCGCTGCCGGGGTTCTTCACGCCGCCGATGCCGTCCGGACCGTGGCAGGTAAAGCAGCCAGAGCGCAGCGCCACCTCATAGCCGCGACGAGGGGCCGTGACCTCCACATTCAGCACCAGCGCGCGCCCGTAAGGATACAAGAGCGCACCCAGGGTGAGGGAAAAGGCAATCGCCCAACCTCGTTTCCGTAACGATTCCACCAACCGCTGCACCTGCCCACCTCGTCGATTCGTTCAGAGATCCACCACCACCGTGGCAACCCACCGCCCGTCCTCTTGGTGCACCGACAGGCGGTGCAAGGTGACCGCTTTCACGTCGGCACTCAACAGATGCCGCTCGCGATCTGCCCGTTCGCCCGCGAGTTCAGCCGAGGCTCGCCGCGGGATGGCGTCAGCAGCGACGGCGCAGCGGACGACCCTCAGGAGCAACTGCTCGGCATCTTTGTAGTACAGAATCTCTTCGAGGAAGCGGACGAGCAACAAATCCAGGTCGTCGTGCTCGACGGTGAATGCGCGCGTTTCCCGAGGCTCGACCGCCTCCGGGTTTGCCACCATTAGGGCGAGTAACGCGTCAGCGGCGCTGTGGAAGCATTCGTCTAGCGTCGTACCCCACGCCTCAAAACCGGCGTCGGAGATGGGCGCGTCTTCCAGCCAACGAAAGGGCACAAACGACCTCTCAGCCCTTCACGTTGCCGACCGGCGTGAACCGCACCACGGGCAAGCTCAGCCCCGCCTCCGTTGTCGCCGCGACCACCGCATCGATGTTCTTGTACGCCGCACCCGCTTCTTCGGCTAAGCCGCCGTAAGACACACTGCGGACGTAAATGCCGCGCGCGGCTAACTGCTGTTCCAGTTCTTTGCCGCGAAACTGCTTCTTGGCGGCATGGCGGCTCATCGTACGGCCACTACCGTGCGCGGTGGTGAAAAACGCTTGCTTCCCGGTGGGCACGCCGCGCAGCAGGTAGGATCCGGTTTCCATACTGCCGCCAATGATCACTGGCTGGCCGATCTCGCGATACATTGCCGGTACGTCAGGCATGCCGGGAGCGAAGGCACGTGTGGCTCCTTTGCGGTGCACCAGGAGCTTGCGGCGCTGACCGCCGACTTCGTGTTCCTCGAGTTTGGCCGTGTTGTGACACACGTCGTACACCATCTCGAGTCCGAGTTCACGAGCGTCGCGATGCAGCACCTCGGAAAACACCTCACGCACCCGATGCAGGATCATTTGCCGGTTGGCGAAGGACATGTTGATTCCGCACTTCATCGCGGCGAAGTACGCTTGGCCCTCCGGCGAGCGGAAGGGAGCGCAGGCCAAATCGCGGTCGGGCAAGACGATGCCCCATTTCTTCTCCATGAGTGGGGCGAACTGCTGGACGTAGTCGCTCGCAATTTGGTGGCCGAAGCCGCGGCTGCCGCAGTGAAACATGATGACCACTTGGTAAGGCTTGGTGATACCCATGACTGCTGCAGCGTGTGGATCGAAGATGTGCTCGGGCTTGACAATTTGGATTTCCAGGTAGTGGTTACCCGATCCTAACGTGCCCACTTGAGTGCGGCCGCGTTCCAGCGCGCGGCGGCTCACCTTGCTCGGATCGGCGCCGGCAATCGCGCCGCCTTCTTCGGTGCGCTCGAGATCCTCTGGCCAGCCGTAACCGCGGGCAACGCACCAGCGCGCCCCTTGTACCGCGACTTCGGCGAATTCATCGTCGCTCAGCTTCAAAAAGCCGTGCGCACCGACGCCAGCGGGAACTCGCCGATACAAAGCGTCGACCAAGTCGCGAATGTGCTCGCGAATCTCGTCGTATACCAAATTGGTTCGCACCAAGCGCATCCCGCAGTTGATGTCGAAACCTATGCCACCTGGCGAAATCACCCCGTGATCGGGGTCCATCGCCGCCATGCCGCCGATGGGAAAGCCGTAACCCCAATGGCCATCGGGCATACAGAAAGCGCGATCGACGATGCCCGGGAGCATGGCGACATTCGTCACCTGTTCGAACACGCCATCATCCATTTGCGCGAGCAAGTCGGGGGTGGCGTAAATCCGTGCGGGCACGCGCATGCCCGGTTTCGCATCGGGAGGGATCTCCCAGGTTGCCGGACCAACTTGGACGCACTTCTTGCGCAGCTCGGAGCCCTTCGTCGCTGGAACGGCCATGGGTCCTAAACTACTCGCACGGGGCCTTCCTGGCAACGGTGCGCGGCGATCCACAGTGCTTGCAAGCACGGCCAGAGAGGGCGAATAGGAGGCGGCGCATGCGGTATGTCCTGGAGCAATGCGTGTCGCACGCACAGGTCGATTTTATCGGGGAGCAAAAGCTGTCCGACTTGCTCAGCTGGTTCGAGCAGGCGGCGGTGGAGGCTTCGCAGGCATGCGGGTGGGGTCCCGCGGAGTACAGCCTCGCTGGGTGCGTATGGATCATCCGGCGCACCCGAGTGTGGCGCTTTGCCCCGGTGGGCGGGTTGGATCACCTGCGGGTAGAAACCCGCGTGGCCGATGTGCGGCGGGCGCGCTCGCTGCGCGAGTACTGCGTGTGGCGCGGGACAACGAAAGTGGCTGAAGGCGTCAGCGACTGGGTGTATTACGATCTCGAGCGCCGCCGGCCGGCGCGGGTGCCAGCCGAACTCAGCAGCGCTTTGTACGGATCGGAGCCGGTGCCCAGCTTGGAGCGCAGCCCACATCCGTGGTCGGAGCGGCCGGAGCCCGCGGATCGGCTGCGAGTTGCCGTGCGGCCGTCGGATCTCGACCACTTGCAGCACGTGAACAATGCCACCTACGCAGACCTGCTCGACGACGCCGTCCTGGCCTGGTGTGCGGCGCACGGTTGGCCGCTGCCGCGCATGCTGGCCCACGGAGGAGCCCTGCGCCCTGTGGGCCTCGACGTGGAGTACCTGGACGATGCGGGCAGCGGCACCGAACTGTTGATTGACACCTGGGGCTCATGGTCCGACGGCCCCGGCAGCGCGCCCGAGCAGGCAGAGTTTGTGCAGTCCGTGCGGGCGAATTCGGGGGTGGTGGTAGCCCGCGCCGTTAGCCACTACGTATGGCGGACTTGCGCCCCAGTGCTCGGTCGGCCACCACGCTAGCCTGAGGTTGGCGGTGTCGCTGGGCTTCGCAGTTTCGACCCCTCCCAGAACTCAATCGGCCACTGCGCCCCCAAGTGAATCGCCAGTGGGCGGGGAACAGCTTGCGCTGATCCCCGCCCACGCAGCGTTACTGGGGAAGTTGGGGTTGCGCAATATACGCTTGATCGATGCGGCCAGTGAGCGAGTCAAGAAAGGCGATGATCTCGTCGACGTCTTGGTCGCTCAACGTGCGTCCGAGTTGGTATTCCGCCATGATGCGCACCATCTCGGGCAAGGTGGCTACGCTACCGTCGTGCAAGTACGGCGCTGTTTTGGTGACGTTGCGTAACGAGGGTACCTTGAAAAACCCGCGCTCCAGTTCGTTACCGGTCACTTTCGCCCTCCCGGGGTCCTGGGTGGGATACAGCTTCACGAGGCCGAGTTTTTGGAACATCGTGCCCCCCACCAGCGCACCGTTGTGGCAGGTAATGCAGCCGGTATCCATGAACTTGGCTAAGCCCTTCCGCTCTTTTTCGTTCAGGGCATTGTCGTTCCCCGCCAGGAAGTCATCGAAGCGCGACGGAGTCACGAGCTTGCGCTCGAACGCGCCGATCGCGCGCGCGATGTTATCGTAAGTGATCGGCTGATCCTGGCCTGGGAATGCCGCGCGGAACAACGGGAGATAGCCTGGAATGCTCGTGAGCTTGCGCACCACTGCCTCCTCCGAGGGCATGCCCATTTCGACAGGATTGAGGATCGGCCCTTTGGCTTGCTCCTCTACGTTCGGGGCGCGCCCGTCCCAGAACTGCGCAATCTGAAACGCGGCGTTGTATACCGTGGGCGAGTTACGATCTCCGCGACGGCCGTCGTGCCCCGGGGAGGTTTTTTCGTTGTCCACTCCGAAGCGGTCGAGCTGGTGGCAACTGTTGCAGGAGATCCGGTCGTTTACGGACAGTCGCGCATCGTAGTACAGTATGCGCCCGAGCCGCACTTTTTCTTCGGTGAGGGGATTATCTTTGCTCTCGGCTACCGGCGGTAGGGGAGCAAAAAGCGCTAAAGCACGTTGGCGCAGCTCTCCAGCCGATTGCGCTTGCGCCGCAGAGGCTCCGAGCAGGCCAAGAATGGCAAGGAAAGAACCCAGAGAACGCCTCATACGCACCAACAACCTCCTTGAACTGATGAAGTCGTGCCCGCCAGGACGATTCGCAGGCGACAACGTTTCATAACGCAGCGCGTTGTTGAGTCCAGCCCCCATTGCGTGGCTTGGTTGCAAACCTATACGTGCGGCGCATGCAGCGTTCGTGGTTCGACTTGGAGGGACGGGTCGCACTGGTCACGGGTGCCAGCCGTGGCTTGGGGCGCACCATGGCCTTGGCACTCGCGCGTGCGGGGGCGGACGTCGTTGTGGTTGCCCGGACCGAACCCGCTCTGCACGAGGTGGCCCACGAAATTCAAGCGCTAGGCCGGCGGGCGCTGCCTGTGGTGGTGGACGTGACGGCGGAGGACGATGTGCGCCGCATGGTGCGCGAGAGTGTGGCCACGTTTGGGCGCCTCGACATCCTCGTGAACAATGCGGGCGTCGGGGAGAGCCGCTCCCTTGTGGAGATGGAGGCCAGCGAGTGGGACCGCACCATGGCAGTCAATGTGCGCGGCCCCATGTTGTGCTGCAAACACGTAGGACCGGTGATGATCGAGCAGCGCCGCGGCAAAATCATCAACGTTGCTTCTGTTCTGGCCACCCGCGTCGCCCGCTACATGTCGCTCTACTGTGCGAGTAAGGCTGCCTTGGTGCAGTTCACCCGTGCTCTGGCCTTGGAATGGGTGCGGTACAACATTCAAATTAACGCCTTGTGTCCGGGCTATTTTCTTACAGACATCAATCGCGACTTCTTTGCGAGCGAGCGGGGCCAGCAGTTTATCCGCGAGCTGCCCATGAAGCGCTTGGGCGAGGCGCAGGAACTCGAGGGAGCCGTCGTATTCCTCGCCTCGGACGCGACCAGTTACATCACCGGCACCTGCCTGTACGTAGACGGTGGTCATAGCCTCCTTTGAGGCAGTGGCACGCCAGTGACGGCATGGTCAAAAGTGACCGCGCTGGATCGCCGCGCCTGTCGGCCGCGTGGGGCTGCTTGCACGTGTGCCGAGTGCGTTTCCCGGCACGGCATTTGCGGAAGCGGCTTCAATGATGCCTCGTGATGGTGTGGCCCAAGAAGCCGACGCGGCAGTCAACAGTGCCCGAGTCCGCGAGCGGTTGAGCGAATGGATCGCGCAGCGCATTGAGGTCGCAGCGCCGATTGCTGCGGTTGCCTTGTTGGTCGTCAATGGCCTGGGATTCCTCTGGGGAACCGGTAAAAGCACGGTCTTCTCGGCGGCGTCGATGGTCTGGCAGAGCGTCTTGCTTCTGATCGAAGCCTGGATCATGCGGCGCCCGAGCATCCGCCGCTATGCCCGGGAGGTTGGGCTGATCGTTGCGAGCTTGGTCTTCGCTAGCATGGTTTTGGATGGCTGGGTCCAAGGGGAGCCAACCACGAGTGCCCTGTTGCTTGCAGCTTTTGTCTTGGTCACTCCTGCCGTGCTGCCATGGGGCTGGAAGAGCCAACTCGCTTTTGCGGCTATGGGGACGGTCGCGTTCTTAGCGACGCTTGCGCTCACCGTGGGTGTCAGTACCGGCCTGAGCACTCCTTGGGGCTCGGCAATCATCGTGGCAGCGGTGGCATCGCTCGGGATCGCAATGCAACTGGAGGCGGTGCACACCGCGGCGATTGAGCATGCGCTGAGGCAAGAACGAGAACGTGCATTGTACCAGGAACTGGTCGATCGGGCGGTCGAGGCCATTTTGCGCACGGATATCAATGGATCCATCCAATTCGCAAACGACGCCGCTGCCCGGTTGTTTGCTGTAGATCGGCAGGAGCTATTAGGGCAGCGGTTCTTTGATTTTGTTGCCATCCCCACGCGGGAGGAGGTCGTGCGCTTCTTCGCGGAGCAGTACCGGGGCAATGACGATCGCGCGCTGCGGGAGACGCCAATTGTGGACGCGAAGGGCAACCGGAAATGGGCTAGCTTGACCGTTCGGACTCTTCGTCGTGGCAGCCAGCGCGACGGCTTCCACATCGTTGCCCGAGACATTACCGAGCGTGTACGGATCGTGGAGCAACTGCGGCAAAGCGAAGTGCGCTTCCGGAGCACCTTCGAGCGGGCGCCGATTGGCATCGCACTGGTGGCCACCGATGGGCGATTCCTCCAGGTGAACGGCGCCCTTTGCCAGATGTTGGGCTATTCGGCGCAGGAGTTGTGCCAGCGGGATTTCCAATCGATCACCTTTCCCGCGGATTTGGCCGCCGACCTGGCTCTGGTGGGCGAATGTCTGCAAGGGTTGCGGGACACGTATGAGATGGAAAAGCGTTATGTCCGGCGCGACGGCAAGCTTGTGACGGCACGTTTGCTGGTAGGGCTCGTGCGCGACTCGCACGGGATTCCCGTGTACTTTGTGTCCCTGATCGAAGACATCACCGAGCGTCGCCGGCTAGAACGCGAATTGGCACAGGCAAAAGAGGCCGCCGAGGCGGCAAACCGGGCAAAAACCATGTTCCTCGCACGCATGAGCCATGAGATCCGCACTCCGCTGACCGGGGTGCTCGGCATGTTGGATCTCTTGCGCTCTAGTGCGCTCACGGCGGAACAGTTGGAGTATGTGGAAACCGCCAAAAGCTCCGGGGAAACCTTGCTGGCGTTGCTGAACGACTTGTTGGAACTCTCGCGTATCGAGTCAGGCAGGATCGACTTTCAGGTGGACACGGTGGACAGCCACCGGCTGATTCACGATGTTTGTCGAGCGTTCCGAGCACAAGCCGAAACGAAGGGGCTCGGCTTCGAGCTGGCAGTTGCCGCCAATGTGCCGCAATTTGTCCGCATCGATCCCAAAGTGCTCCGCCAAATCCTCGTCAATCTCGTTGGCAACGCGGTGAAATTCACCACGCAGGGATGTGTGGGTGTGGAAGTCCAATGGCAGGCCAGCGACGACGAACATGCGGGCACGCTCTGCCTTGTGGTCAGGGACACCGGCCCAGGAATCGCGCCTGGGGAGTTCGAGCATCTGTTTGAACCATTCGCGCAAGGCAGCGCCGGGCGTCGCACTGGGGGCAGCGGGCTCGGGCTCGCGATTGTCCGCCGTTTTGCGGAAGCGTGCGGCGGTGGAGCCTGGGTGGAAAGCGAGTGGGGAGTGGGGAGTACCTTTCACGTTCGGCTGCCGTTGGAAGTCGCGGCTCCCAGGCAACCGAGCCAGCAGACGTCAGCAGCCGTGGCTGAAGAGCCCGTACCAGCAGGGGCGCGGAAACGCAGGAGTCGGCGCGTGCTGGTGGCGGAAGATCATCCCGTGAACCAAATGCTCCTGCGCCGGCTCTTGGAGAAAGGAGGTTATGAGGTGCGCCTCGCCGGCGACGGGAATGCCGCGTTGGCGTGCTTGGAGGTTGAGCGTTTCGATGCGCTGCTGCTCGACGTGCAAATGCCCGGCGTGGACGGACTGGAGCTGACAAAAATCGTGCGAGAGCGTGAGGCCCGTGGGGAGTGCTTTTCGCGCAGCGGCGGTACGGTGCCCATCGTCGTGCTCACCGCGCACGCTTGGGCGGAAGATCGCGAGCGCTGCCTGCAAGCGGGGGCCAATGCTTACCTGGCCAAGCCCGTGCATGCCGCCGTGCTGTATGCCAGCTTGAATCAGTGCTTGCCTGCCGAACAAGAGATGGAAGGGGAGCCGGCACGAGTGGCGTAGGGATGCTGATGGGAAGGCCGTTAGGGCGGCGCGCGCTCGATGCCGCGCCAGAGTCTCGACCGCGTTTGCCCCTGCGGTCGCGATACACAACGGATAATGGTCTGCGCTTGCAACCGGTGTGACCACCGTGGCAAGGTGACTTCATGGCGCATCCTGGCGACGGCGCGCTCGACCTAGCCGCCCCCGCAGCAGGGCGGCGGCTGCGCGTCGTGCTTCTAACCTTTTACAACTACGAGTCGCACGCGCTGCGGATTTTTCACCCGTTGCTCCAACAGCGCGGGCACGACGTGCATTCCATCTTCTTTAAGAACTACTTCACGTACGTGCGGCCCACCCCTGAGGAAGAAGACATGGTGGTGGATCTGGTGGCTCGCCTCCGCCCCGACTTAGTCGCCGTTAGTGTTTGGTCAACGTACTACCGGCTCGCTGCGCGTTTGAGCGAGCGCATTAAGGCTCAAGTCAACCCAGTGATCATTTGGGGCGGGATTCACGCGCAAACTCGCAGCGAGGAGTGCTTGCAGCATGCGGACATCGTTTGCCGGGGTGAAGGCGAGTATGTGCTTGCCGAGCTGACGGACCGCTTGGGGCTCGGTGAAGACTACACCGACCTTGCGGGATGCTGGGTACGGCGTGGAAACACGATTGTCCGCAACCCGCCGCGGCCGCTGATTGCCGATCTCGATGTACTACCGCTGCCCGATTTGTCGCCGGAGAATAAGTACTATCTCGGCAACGGTCGCTGGCGTGACGTCGCACGTTGGGACCGTGCGGCAGTCAGTTACGATGTCATGGCCGTGCGCGGCTGTCCGTTTCAGTGCACGTTTTGCATCCATAATTTCACGCGCCCGGCCACGCGTGGGTTGGGAACCTACATTCGGCGCCGCAGCGTGGAGCATGTGCTTGCCGAGCTGCGCATGGTGAAGGCGAGTCGCCCGCGCCTGGAGGCGATTGCCTTCAGCGACGACATCTTTGCTCCGCCGCGGCCGTGGCTGGAAGAATTTTGTGCTCGTTACAAACAAGAAATTGGTCTTCCCTTTGTGATCTTTTCCTTCCCGGGGATGGTGGACGAGGCGAAGGTACGCCTCATGCGCGACGCCGGTTTGTGGTGCACGACGATCGGAGTGCAGTCTGGCTCCGAGCGGATCCGGCGGGAATGCTACGAGCGTGCGACCCCGAACGAGACTATCATCGAAGCCTGTCGCATTTTGGCTAAGCACGGGGTGGTACGAAATCTCGATTTCATCCTCGATAACCCGTACGAAACGGACGAGGATCGGCGCGAGACCATCGATTTGCTGTGCCGCTTGCCGAAGCCCTTCTACGCGAACTTCTTCTCGCTCACTTACTTCCCTGGTGTGGATTTGACCGAACGCGCTTTGCATGACGGCTTCATCACTCCGGATGACGTCGAGGACCGTGCGGAGAAGGGATACCACTTGTGGGGCGGTGCCTTGATGGAAGCGCGCGGGCCGGAAGCTTTGTATTGGGACGTGTTATACGCCATGGCAGTGCACGGGGTGCCGCGGTGGGTGATCCTTCGCTTGATGAAAGGAAGCTTGATCCGCCGCCATCTCCGTCAGTTTGTCCGCTTGGCGCGCTGGGCGGGCTCCCTCGCACAGTGGAAGAAACGGCACGTGGATCGCTGGGTCGGTAGGCCCAATCTCCTCGATCATTTCTTCATCAACACAAACCGTGAGGATGTCCCAGCGGAGCCCGTGGTGCATCCGAACTTTGGGCAGACGCCGTTCAGTGTTCCGCAGCAAGTAACCCCGGCGGCGAAGATGCCTCTCCACCCGGTGTCGTCTGCGCGCGACGTTGCCGCGGTGGATTCGCCCTAGCCACCTGAGCTCGGGCTTCTCCCTGCAGTGTCTGGCAAGAAGGAGCCACTCCGAGAGTTGCCGGGAGAAACGGCGAGGGCACGGTTTCCCGCCGGCCGCAGGCAGAAGCGTTCTGCCGACAGTTACGTGCGCGCGACGGTAGGACTCGCACCTGGCTCCGGCAAACGGAGAGGGAGGGATTCGAACCCTCGGTAGAGTTTTAGCCCTACACACGCTTAGCAGGCGTGCGCCTTCGACCTCTCGGCCACCTCTCCAAGCGTCGGATTCCGGCTTTGCTTACCTTTCCTCGGCTTTATCTGCAACACTGCGCGTCCGCAGCACCAGTTTCCGCAGGTACAGTGCATCGAAAACCGCAGCAGCTTCCACGTCGTTGTTGAAGTACGCAAAGCAGCGCTTGCCGCGCCGCGCTTGGCTGCGGAGCCACCGCGCCCAACGCCGCAGCCGCACTCGGCTGTAGCGACCGGCGTAGCCGGTGAGCGGGCCGTGGAAGCGCAGATATACCGCAGGACCGACACTCACGCGTGGCACCCGAAGCCCCGGGAAGTCGTGCACTACAAAGGTTGCTCCAACTTCCGCGAGCAGCTGTTGCACCGCAGGGATGAACCAACTGGGATGGCGGAATTCGAAAGCGTGAATATAGCCTGCGGGCAACTCGGCCAAGAAAGCGGAGAGACGCTCTAGGTCGCAGCTCCAGCGTGGTGGTAGTTGGTACAAAATCGGCCCGAGATGGTCGCCCAATTCCGCGAGCGTGTGGCAAAACTGCTCTAGGGTGCGGCTGACTTCACGCAGCTTCTTCCGATGGGTGAAAAAACGGTTGGCCTTGACGGCAAACAAGAAACCTGGCGGCGCCATTTCTCGCCAGCGGGCCACGACCTCGGGAGTGGGCATTCGGTAAAAAGTGTTGTTGATCTCGACGGTGTCGAAGGTGCGCGCATAAAAGGAGAACCATTCCGTGGTGGGTAGGGTCTGAGGATAAAAAATCCCTCGCCAACCCGTATACTGCCAACCCGAACAACCGATTCGTATCGGAGCTAGGGCGCCGGTTGCCATATCCCTGGAATGGCCGTGCCACAATCAGGGCAGCGCCCGGCAGCGATCCGATTGACGAGCAGGGTGAAGCCGTATCGCCCCACGAGGAGTGCTTTGCACTGGTGGCAGTAAGTGTTTTCGCCTCCTTCCCCTGGCACGTTGCCTTCGTACACGTAATTGAGGCCTGCCGCGAGGCCGATTTCCCGTGCCCGGCGGAGTGTGGCCACTGGAGTGCGCGGGCGATCGAGCAGCCGATAGGTGGGGTAAAACTGCGTGACGTGCCAGGGCATGTTCGGATCGATGCTCGCCAAAAACTCGGCAATCTCGCGCAGCTCGTCATCGCTATCGTTGTGCTGCGGGATCACCAGGGTGGTCACTTCCACCCAGACGCCGAGCTCTTTGTAGCGGCGAATGTTATCGAGCACGGGAGTAAGCCGGGCACCGGTCATTTGCTTGTGCGCGCTGTCGCGGAAGCTTTTCAGGTCGATGTTGGCGGCATCGAGATAAGGGGCGATCGTTTGTAACGCTTCCTTGCCGATGTACCCATTGGTGACGAAGATGTTGCGGAGCCCGCGGCTGCGCGCGAGCCGGGCGGTATCCAGAGCAAATTCGTAGAAAATCGTCGGCTCGGTGTAGGTGTAAGCGATGCTCGTGCAGCCGCTACGCAAGGCGGCGGTGGCGACCTCTTCTGGACTGACGTCTTCCCCTGGAATCCGCGCGCCAGCTTCGCGCAAACTCAGGCAAAGCACCTCGGGGTCATGCCCATCGCCGTTGCCATGATTGGGGACGATCACTCCCTTCTCCTTTGGCTGTTGCGAGATTTCGTAATTCTGGCAGTGCAAACAGCGGAAATTGCATCCGACTGTGGCGATAGAATACGAGAGCGAGCCCGGCAGAAAATGGAATAACGGCTTCTTCTCGATGGGATCGATGTGCCGCGCCACCAATCGGCCGTACACCAGCGTGAACAGCTTGCCCTCGACGTTGACACGCACCCCGCAAGCGCCGCGCCGGCCGCCGGAGATTTTGCAATTCAAGGCGCACAAGGTGCATTCGACTTTGCCGTCCGGAAGGGGGTGCCAAAACAACGCTTCGCGCACCGAGCTCATCGTGACTGCATTATACGGCGCATTCGCGGCACTCGGCTAGAGCGGCGTCGTCGACTAGCGAAAGCACCTGGCCGGGGCGGCTACCGTATCGGTAAACGGTGATGCCTTTGAGGCGGTATTCGCGGGCCATGAGGTAGATGTCCCGCACCTGCTCCGCCGTGGCATCGGCTGGGAGGTTGATCGTTTTCGATACCGCCGCATCGATGTAAGCTTGGAACTGGGACTGCATCCGCAAGTGCCATTCGGGCGCGATGTCGAGCGCGGTGGGAAAACGCTGGCGAATTTCTTCCGGCAAGGTGGCGAGGTCACGGATGGTTCCGTGCTGCAAAATGTGTTCGCGCACCGCTGCCACTTGGTCTCCCAAGGTTGCCAGCACTTGCTCCACTGCGGGGTGGATTTCCGTGAAGTGGCGGCCATCGAGCAGGCGGCGGCAAACTGCCAGAGCAAACAGCGGTTCGATACCGCTGGACACGCCGGCAATCAGGCTGATCGTGCCTGTTGGGGCAATGCAGGTGACAGTAGCGTTGCGCAGCGTTTTGTATCCGATTCCGGGCCAGATGCTCTCCGGAAAAGCAGGAAAGGAGCCGCGGCGTTTGCCGAGCTCGAGCGAGGCAATCCGGGCTTCAATGCTGAGGAAGGTGACGATGTCTCCGGCCAGGGACACAGCCTCGATGGAGTCGTAGGGGATGCCGAGCGCAATCAAGAGGTCGGCAAAGCCCATCACTCCGAGTCCGATTTTCCGCGTGCGCCGAGTTGCTGCGGCAATTTCTGGCGATGGATGGGTGGTCGCTTCAATCACGTTATCGAGAAAGACCACAGCGTCTTGAATTGCTTCGCGCAGTGCCGGCCAGTCGATATCGTTCGCCCGCAGGAAGCGGGGCAGGCTCAAGGAGCCGAGCACGCACGACTCGTTGGGCAGCAGTGGCTGCTCCCCACACGGGTTGGTGGCCTCGATGTTGCCAAGGCTCGGCACCGTGTGGTGGCGATTGATTTCGTCGAGAAAGATGAGACCGGGGTCGCCGGACTTGCAGGCAGCATCGGCAATGCGGTCGAGCAGCTCACGTGGGTCGACGTGCCGAACGATTTGGCCGTTGCGCGGGTTCACCAGCGGAAACGGTTCGCGGCGATCGTAGGCATCGAAGAATCTCTCCGTCATGCCCACACTAATGTTGAAGTTCTCCAATCGACCGGGAGCGAGTTTCGCTTGGATGAAATCCTCGATGTCCGGATGAGACACCCGCAGCACCCCCATGTTTGCACCGCGTCGACGTCCGCCTTCGCGAATCACAGCCGTGGTGTGGTCGAAAAGCTCCATGAACGAGACTGGTCCCGACGTGACCCCGCCAGTGGAACGCACCCGGTCGCCCCGCGGGCGCAGCGCGCTAAACGAGAAGCCCGTACCGCCGCCGGTCTGATGGATGCGGGCCATGCGCCACAAGGCGGTAAAAATGGAATCGAGGTTGTCCTCAATCGGCAAGACAAAGCAGGCGGCCAATTGCGCTTGAGGTAAGCCGGCGTTCATTAACGTGGGTGAGTTCGGCAAGAACTCAAGTTCGATTAACCGGTGGTAAAAACGTTCTTCCCACTCTTCTGGGGATTCGCCGAAGTCCTTTGCCGGAGCAGCCACCGCGCGGGCGACCCGCCGGAGCATGGCTGGGGGGTCTTCGATCAAGTTGCCCTGCTCGTCGCGCAAGAGATAGCGTTCCTCCAATACGGCCAGTGCGGCAGGGGAGAGATGCAGTGCCATCGTGTGCGCCTCGCGACGAACGACCTTGCCACCGTGAGCTACGGGATTTGTGCGCCCTCTGCAAGACGCCGAAAGGTGCTCGGGCCGTAAGTGTAACCGCCGCGAATGGTGAGGGTCGCTGGCGACCGCAAGTCGGCGTCGCGGGCCACGCGCAGAGAAGCCGTTGAAGCCGACGGTGTCGATCAAAGAGGCGAGGAGACGGGTTGGCGGAATCGCCGATGCACACCCCATGCGGGCATGGGCCCGGACCACTGCGAACCACCGTTATGGAGCTGGGGGCAACGGGGGATCGGGACGGTGCAGCAGCCGACACTCAGGCGCTTCTGGAACGGTGCTGATGATCGGGCTCGAGGACCGCAGAGAATTGCATCGTGGATCACTCCGGCGTACTGTCGCTGGCGTCATGGTTGCTGCTGCGAGGGCGAGCCGCTCGGTTGTGGCCATCCGACACGTGCCGTTCGAGGATCTGGGAATTTGCGAGGCGATTCTCCGGCAGCGCGGTTATGCCGTTTCCTACCGGGATGCGGGGGTGGACGCGCTCACGGACGAAACGGTACGCAAGGCCGACCTCCTCGTCGTGTTGGGCGGACCCATCGGCGCTTACGAGGAAGATCGTTATCCCTTCCTTCGTGACGAGCTACGCTTATTGGAAGAGCGTTGTGCACGCGACCGGCCAACGTTGGGGGTGTGTCTCGGCGCACAGTTGCTCGCGCGGAGTTTGGGCGGCCGCGTGTTTCCCCTGGGAGCAAAAGAGATCGGTTTTGGGGCGCTGGAACTGACAAGCGAGGGTGAGCGTTCGCCACTGCGTTACTTGAAAGATCAGCCAGTTCTGCACTGGCATGGCGACACCTACACGTTACCCACCGGTGCCCGACGGCTGGCGTCGACCCGGCTCTGCCGCGAACAAGCCTTCGACTGGGGCAAGAACCTCCTTGCCCTCCAATTTCATCTGGAGTGGGATTGGCCGCGTTTCGAACAATGGCTCATCGGGCATGCGGTGGAACTGGCCGCCGCGCAACTGGATTTGCGCGGGCTGCGTGCGCAAGCCCGCGACTACGCTGCCTCCACCATTGCCGCGCGCCGGCGTTGCGTCGAAGGGTGGCTCCACTCGGTCGAAGAGGCTATGGGGCATGGGAGTAAGGAAGATGGCCGGCACGCTTCGGGTGAAGAGAGTGTATGACCCCGTGGAACAAAGCGACGGCTTTCGCGTGCTCGTGGATCGGCTGTGGCCCCGCGGGCTGAAGAAGGAGACGGCTCGCATCGATTTGTGGCTCAAGGATATCGGCCCGAGCGACGCCCTGCGGAAGTGGTTTGGACACAACCCGGAGCGGTTTGCAACATTTAACGAGCGCTACCGAAAGGAGTTAAAGGTGAACCCTGCCACGTTGGGGCAGTTGCTCGAGGTGGTGCGTCAGCATTCGGTGGTCACGCTGGTGTACGGCGCTCGGGATCGAGAGTGCAATCACGCTGTGGTGTTGCGAGAGTTTGTGGAAGCACTGCTGCGCGCGCAGATGCCTACCACCCGTCGAAAACACTTGCATCCATAGTGTGGGCTTCGGCGATCGCTGTTGTGGCGTCGATTCGGGTGCCTGGGGCATACCCTTCAGGCAAAAAAAATGACCGTTTGCGCGGCGACCGTGTGCCCTGGCGGTAAAATTTTCACGCCCCCACTTCCTTGTTTGAAAAGCCAGTGCGATGCAGGTAAGACAAATTGTCGCTGCTCGAAGCAGCCGTGAGAGGGACAGGAGACGCTATGCGGAGGGAAGGAGTCGGTCGATTAGGCATCGCTCTCGTTGTCTGCTCCCTTCTTGTGTTGGGAGCAAGGCAAATCCGCGCCGAGGAGTGCTCGAATAGCTTTTCGAGCACGTTTGAGCTGATTCAGCGGGCGATCTTCGAAAACAAGGGATGCACGAATCAGGTTTGTCACGGAGAGGCTCGCGCCGGCGGATTGGACTTACGAGCCGAGGCGGCGTACCAGAATTTGATCGACGTATCCTCGCCTATCTTGCCAGGGTGGAAACGGGTGGTCCCCGGGCGGCGGGATTTGAGCCTGCTCTTTATCAACCTCGCCGCGAAAACGTTGCCGGGACAGTACCAGGCGCCACTGCGTGCCATGCCGCTCGACCCACTTCCTGCGCTGAGCCGGGATGAGTTGGAGGCCATTCGCCGTTGGGTGGAAGCGGGGGCACCGAAGGATGGCGTGGTGGCAGGCACGGGGGAGCTCCTCGACGCTTGCTTGCCGCCGCCGGAGCCTATTGCCATCAAGCCGCTCGATCCGCCGCCGCCTGGCACGGGTGTACAGATTCGCATGCCCCCATACACCCTGGCCCCACATTCTGAGCGCGAAACTTGTTTCGTGAGTTACTACGATGTCAGTGATCAGGTTCCCGAGGAATTCCGCGGGCCGGACGGGAAGACGTTCCGCTACAAGCGCAATGAAATTCGGCAAGATCCGCTGAGCCACCACTTGATCGTTAGCTTGTACACGGGCAACACGCCGCCCAACGATCCTGCTTGGGGGGAATTTTCTTGCCACGGTGGGGACAAAGAGGGTACGCCCTGCGACCCCACGGATTTGACGTTTTGCGGTGAGGGGCTTTGCTCGACGACTCCGGTGAACAGCATCGCCTGTATTGGGTTTGGCCCGCAGGACTTGAATTTGGGGTTGGCCTCCTCGGGTTTCACGGGAACTCAGGAGACCGCTTCGGAATTTAACTTTCCACCGGGGGTTTATCGCGAGGTGCCCATCCGGGGCATGATCATTTGGAACTCACACGCCTTTAATTTGACAGACAAGCCGGGCTTACTGCGTGCCTGGCTCAATTTCGAGTTTGCCCCGCGCGAAGAGCAGATCACCCCCTCGCTGCAGATCTTCGATACGCGGACGATCTTCAAGATGACCCCAGTTCCCCCCTTCCAAACCAAGGAAGTGTGCAGCCACTACACGATCCCGCGCTTTGCTCGTCTCTTTGAGTTGAGCTCGCACGCGCACAAGCGTATGAAACGATGGCGCACGTTCGAAGGCGAATTCGCTTGTCAAGGTGGCCCGGCAAGCGGGCAAGCCTGCAGCCCCCTGGGCTACGACTTCTCTAGCCCCGACGTTTGCCAAGGCTACCCATGCAAGGCATTCAAGCGCCAACGGGCGGGTGACTGCGATGAAGATGGTCAGGTGGTTGTAAGCGAGCTGGTCAAAGCAGTGCGGATTGCTCTGGGGGACGACAGCGTGCGCGCCTGCGTGGATGCTGACGTGAACGACGATGCGCAAATCACCGTAGAGGAAATCTTGCGCGGCGTGAACTCCGTGCTTACGGGCGTTCCCGCGCCAGTGGAGCGCGACCCCAACGAAAGTCTCCTGTATGTGAGCCTGATTTACAACGACCCCGTTGTCCTACCCTTCAATCCGCCGCGGAAGTACGACGCGGTCTCCGACAGCGAGCGTACGTTTACCTATTGCGCACTGTACGACAACGGATTCATCGATCCTGAGGAGGTCAAGCGGAAGTCGACCTCCCCTGTGCCGCCCGTCCCCATTCCCGGGGTTGGCGGCCCCTGTCAGCAGCCGACCCACTGTGTGGCGGGTAAAGTTGGGGCGCCCTGCTCTGGGAACAATCAGCGGCAGCGGAACGCCTCCTGCGACAGTTCGCCGGGAGCGGGCGACGGGCTTTGTGATGCCTGCCCCCTCACTGGCGGTGTCACCACCGAAGACGAGATGTTCATCTTGATGGGTCAGTACTACATCGCCCCGTAGCCCAAAAGGTACAGGCACCAGGTTCAGCAATGGGGAGCCGCGATCCCGCCGGATCGTGGCTCCCTTTACTTTAAGCGGGCGCTCGCGCCAATTGTTGGCGGCAATGTTGCCCCGGTTCGGTAGCTTCCGTCAACCCCTTGCTTCCAAGCGCGGCTCCGGGATAGCCTTGCGACGATGACAATGGTAAGGCGGAAAGCGTTTCGAGTGAAACGGCGTAAGGACCTGAAGGTGTGTCGCCTTTGTGGTCAACGCGCGGCAAAGTATCGGTACCGTGGTCGGGTGCGGTGGGATTCGCGCCACGACCTGTGCTGGGCATGCTGGCGGGCTTGGCAAGACCGGTGCCGACCCTTGGCGCCGCGGCGTGATCGCGAGATCGCCGTCAGTGCCTTAGTCGTCGCGTAAAGGGCTCGGGGAGGATCTGTTTTCGCCTGAGATAACGCCGGGTAAGCTCGACGAGCGCGGTGCCACGGAGGTGAACGCGTGGCACCGCGCGTTTTTTTGCTCGAACGCGAACGACAGGCGGGGCCGCAACCCAGTGCGGACCGGGCTTACATGTGGTCGATGACCGCTTGCCCAAACTCAGAGCACTTGACCAGCTTGGCGCCCTCCATCAGGCGGTGGAAGTCGTACGTCACTGTTTTAGCCGCAATCGCTCCCTCCATTCCTCGAATGATAAGGTCGGCCGCTTCGTTCCACCCTAAATGGCGGAACATCATTTCACCGGAGAGAATCACGGAACCGGGGTTGACCTTATCGAGATTCGCGTACTTGGGAGCGGTGCCGTGGGTAGCCTCGAAGATGGCGTGACCGGTGACATAGTTGATGTTGCCTCCGGGCGCGATGCCAATGCCTCCGACCTGCGCGGCCAGAGCATCCGACAGGTAATCGCCGTTGAGGTTGAGGGTGGCGATGATGTCGAAGTCGCGCGGCCGGGTGAGCACCTGTTGCAGGGTAATGTCCGCAATCGTGTCGCGAATTAGGAGCTTCTTCTTCCACTGGCCGTTTCCGTGCGTATCCCATAGGGCCAAGCCGGCTTCCACCTCGGCGCGAATCTTGGCTTGTTGTTCGGCCGTCATCATGTCATATCCGGGCTCAATCAAGCGCGCGTTTTCCTCCACCGAGAGGGCGGGGTTCTCTTCTTTGTTCCCTAGGATCCAGCTTTCGCGCTCAGTGACCACCTGTTGGCGGAACTCCCGCTTTGCCAGCGCGTAGCCCCAGTCGCGGAAGCCGCCCTCGGTGAACTTCATAATGTTGCCTTTGTGCACCAAGGTGACGCTACGCCGCCGGTAACGGAGTGCATACTCGATGGCCGCACGGACGAGCCGCTCTGTCCCTTGGACGGACACGGGCTTCACCCCGATAGCGCTCGTTTCCGGGAAGCGGATCTTTTTGACCCCCATTTCGTTTTGCAGAAAGGCGATGACCTTGCGCACCTCGGGGGAGCCAGCCGGCCACTCAATGCCCGCGTAGATGTCCTCGGTGTTTTCGCGGAAGATGACCATGTCCACGAGTTCGGGTTGCTTCACCGGGCTGGGCACTCCGGGGAAGTAACGAACAGGTCGAAGGCAGACGTACAAGTCGAGCAACTGGCGGAGCGCCACGTTCAGGGAGCGGATCCCACCCCCCACGGGCGTGGTGAGCGGCCCTTTGATGCCGACGATGTACTCTTGAAACGCCCCCACAGTTTCATCCGGCAGCCACGTGCCGAGCCGGTTGAAAGATTTCTCCCCGGCCAGCACCTCCATCCATGCAATTCTTCGTTTGCCTCCGTAAGCCTTTGCGACGGCTGCATCGAACACCCGTTGGGCCGCCCGCCAGATGTCGGGGCCAGTGCCGTCGCCCTCGATGAAGGGGATAATGGGCTGATCAGGAACTTCGAGCTTGCCGTCGACACAGCGAATCTTTTCTCCGGGCGGAACTACGAGCCAGCTAGCCATGCACAATCACCTCTCCGAGTTCGAAATGGTTGAGCGTGCGGCCGGTATATCAACGGTCACCGTAGCTGTCGACCGATTGCTTGGTCCCCCGGACACCTCAGCGCCCAGCCACCACGAAGTCGTCCCTCCGGGCACGAGCACTGAGCGCGTGCCATACTCGATCAGCGGCTTGATGGCCGGAGTGGATGCAATCCGGGAGGCCAACGCCGCGGTACGAGTTGCCCGCCAGTGCGAGCGTGGGCTCGCGGGCAATCAACTCCTCGATCGCTCGAACCTTTTCCAGATGGCCCACCTCGTACAACGGCATCGTTTCCGGGTACCGGTGGATTCTCGCCAGCAGCGGCGGCGCGTCGATGCCCAACAGCGGTTCAAGTTCTTGCCGCACGCAACGCACGAGCTGCTCATCTTCCCAATCCATGAGCGGGCGCTCCTCGCTACCACCCAAGAATGCGCGGATGAGGATCGTGCCGTCCGGCGCACGATACGGGTACTTGAGGTGACTCAACGTGCACGCCCAGGTGTGCAACCTTTCGGTGCGCGGAATCACGACGCCAAAACCGCTGACAGCCGTTTGCAACGCTCCCGCAGGGTAGGCCAGGTTCACGGTGAGGGAGGGAATGGTTTCGATGCGGGAGAGCCGCTGCGCCAAGGCGGGAGCGGCTGTGTCGAGAAGGGCCGCCGCCCGGGGCGCAGGCACGGCGAGAATGACGGCGTCCGCCTCGAGCACTTCACCGTCGCGAGTAAGGACACGCCACAGCTCTCGTTGGCGCTCAATGCGCGCCACTGTGGTGGAGCACCGCACCTCCGCCTTGCTCAGGCGCTGCGCCAGGGTGTCGACGAAAAGCTGCAGCCCTTGATCAAAGGAGGCAAACAAACTCCATCGAGCACCGGAACCCGTGGTGCGCCCCGCGCGTGCTTGGGCGCGCATGGCGAGAATGACACTCCGCTGCTGTTCCTCCATGGCGAGAAACCGGGGCATGGTTGCCCGCAAACTGAGCCGGCGAGCATCGGCGAGGTAAATGCCTCCAACCAGCGGTTGGGCAATCCGCTCCACTGCTTCGCGCCCAAAACGCCGCTCAACAAACGAAGCCAAGCTCTCGTCCGCACCAGATCCTCCGCGTGGCAACAACACCTCTGCCGCCATTCGCAACTTGCCCCACCAGGAGAACAACCCTGAGGTCGCAAATGGCCAGAACTTGGTGGGGGCGAGAAGCAAAAATCCGTCGGGCAGCGGGTGAAGCTTGCCTCCCCGAGCCACGTAGGTGCGGCGGAATGCGTCGTTGGTTCCCACGAGGTGCCGCTCGAGTCCCAGGGCGCGCGCGAGCTCCAACGCCCACGGCTTCTCGGTCAGAAAAGAGTCCGGCCCACCTTCGAGGAGAAACCCCTGCACATGTTCGGTGCGAATCGCACCGCCGAGCCGCGGCGTAGCCTCTAACAAGGTCACACCCGGACGTACGCCTCCCTTCTCTGCGCAAACAAGCAGGCGGTGCGCGGCGGCCAGCCCTGCAATGCCTCCCCCGATCACGACAATCCGGGGTGTCATGTCGATCCTGCCTCCACGTGCTCGCAGACGATATCCGCGAGCATCCGGATGAATGCTGAATGCTCGCCTACCGTGCGCGCACGGATAAAGCGCAGCCCGCTAGATTCGGCAGTTTTCCGGGCCACCATGTCTAGGTCATACAGGACCTCGACATGGTCGCATACAAAGCCCAGGGGCGCAACCACAACGGCCTGGGTGCCCTCACGGGCAAGACGCAGCAGGCATTCAGAAATATCCGGCTCGAGCCAAGGTTCCGTCGGCGGCCCACTGCGGCTTTGGAAAGCAAGCTCCCATCTGTCGTGCGCCAGCCGTCGACAAACCGCTGCGGCGGTCTCCTCGAGCTGGGCAACGTAAGGGGAACCGGCTGCCATCCGTTGCGGCAGGCTGTGAGCGGTAAACACCACGGGTACCGTCGGCCGTTGCGGTTCGGGAAACTCTCCGAGTGCTTGGGCGACATTACACGCCACTGCTTCCCGGAAGCCAGGGCGATCATACCAGCAGGGGCCGATGTCCACTTGCGGTGCCGTCTCGCCAAGTTCGGCACGGGCATCGGCGACGTCGGCGACGTAACGATCCCATCCTGCCTCGGACCTTTGCGGCGACAAGATGATGCCTACGGCACGTTTGTGCCCCCGCTTGTACATCGCAGCCAAAGTTTCGCTCAGAAATGGATGCCAATTCCGCATGCCGATGTAGACCGGCAACTCCAAGCCGCGGAACCACAACTCGGCCTGCAAGCGTTTGGCTTGGCGCTCGGTGATTTCCGGTAGCGGCGAGCGCCCGCCCACCGCGAGGTAGTTGTTGCGGACCTCGGCGAGCCGATGCGCGGGCACGTTGCGGCCGCGGACGACGCGGGCAAGAAACGGGTCGATTTCTTCCGGGGCACGAGGGCCGCCAAACGCGATCAACAGGACTGCATCGTACATAGTGCCGAGCGTACCTGTGTTTGTGTGGGAGTCTAGGCGTGGCTGCGTGTTGCGCGGCTGTACTCGTGCACGAAGTCCACCAGCGCCCGCACGTTGTCCACTGGGGTTGGCGGCAAGACGCCGTGACCAAGGTTGAAGATGTGTCCCGGCCGGGTGCCCACGCGATCGAGGATGTGGCGGGCTTGGCTGAGCAACGCCTCCCGTGGCCCCAGCAAAGCGACCGGGTCGAGGTTGCCCTGCACCGCCCGATCGAAGCCCACGCGCTGCCACCCGTCGGCAAGGTCGACGCGCCAGTCGAGCCCGATCACGGTGCCCCCCGCCTCGCGGAGGAGCTCGAGGAGGCCCGCGGTGCCCGTGCCGAAATGAATGACAGGAACTTCCGCAGGCAGTGCCGCAAATAGTCTTTGCATGTGCGGTAGAACGAAGCGGCGATAATCCTGCGGCGACAGGCAGCCCACCCAACTGTCGAACACCTGCACAGCATCTGCTCCGGCAGCGATTTGCCGCCGCAAGTACGAAGCCACATTGTCCACCAGCAACTCCATTAACGTCTGCCACGCCTTGGGTGCCCGGTACATCAGAGTTTTCGTGTGCGCGTAGTGTCGCGAGCCACCACCCTCGATGAGATACGATGCGAGTGTGAACGGTGCGCCGGAGAAGCCAATCAACGGTACCCGAAGGCTGGCCCGCGCTAGTCGCACCGCTTCGTACACGTAAGGGAGTTCCGCTGCCGCATCGATGCGGGGAAGCCTTTGGACATCTTCTGGGCTGCGCACCGGGCGGTGGATGATCGGCCCATCGTTGCGGGAGTATTCCAAACTGATTCCGAGCGGATCTAACAGCAGCAGGATGTCGGCAAAGAGGATGGCTGCATCCACCCCGAGCTGGTGGACGGCGGTAACCGTCACTTCAGCCGCAGCAGCGGGAGTTCGGCAGAGTTCCAGAAAGCTGTAGCGCCCACGTATCTGCCGGTACTCCGGCATGTAACGGCCGGCTTGCCGCATAAGCCAAATTGGGGTGTAGGCTACGGGCAAACGCCGGCAGGCGGCGAGGAATGTCGAATTGCTCACAGTGCGGGTTGTGTAGAGCGAAATGCTGCCTAGGTAAAGCAAGCCGCGCGCGTTGCTGTCGGGGATGGCCGCAAGCTGGTAGACTGCAGGTTTGCGTGTAGCGCCGCCGCCTTACGCCGCCCGTTTGTGGGCGAGGCAGGCCCGCGCCCGGCGCGCCAGTAGATGCGCGAGCACGCCCATTTTCGGCGGTGCAGCCTCTAAATCAGGCTCGACGCCATGATGCCGCAAAGCTTGCGAGCAAACCGGACCGACAGATGCCACCACCATGCGCCGCAATTGCTCCTGCCAGCGTTGGAGCTCGGGTTCGAACTCGCCTTCTACGAACGCCCACACGTTGTGCACTTGGTTCGCGCTGGTGAACACCGCCACCGCGGCCTTGCCCTCGAGGATCGTGCGAATGCCTTGGCGGAGCGGCAATAGATCTTGCGGGTACTCCCAGCGGTAAATGGCAATGCTGTGTACTGCGGCGCCGCGTCGTCCCAGCTCCCGAAGCAGCTCGTCGTTCGGCAACCCGTATTCGTGCACGGCCACCGTTTTGCCGGCAACGGGCAGCTCGCGGTCAACCAGCGCCAAGATTTCGCGCCAGGTGTACGGTTCCGGCACGACCTTGTCCGGTAGAAGGCCGAGCTCGCGCAGCGCAGCCACGGGCTTCGGCCCGCGGGCGAGCAGCGTGGCTCGGCGCAGGGCCTCAGCCACCTCTGGCGCAGAAAGCTGGTCGCTCACTTGTCGCACCAGCGTTCGCAACCCCACCCCCGTGAGTAAGATGACAACGTCGAAATGGCCTTGCCGGAGCTGCTCCACGTAAGCAATCAATTCGTCGCGATTGTCCCGAGGGAGCTCGCGCATCGCCGGAGCCGAAACGGGGATGCCGCCGTGGCGGCGAATCATCTCAGCCAGTTCTGCCGCACGGCGGCTCTCGAATGCGACCACCACGAGCTCGTGCAAACCGCCAGTGCTTGGATTGCCGTCGTGCAAATTTTCAACGGACATCGACTTAACCGTTACTCCGCAAGTGTTTCCATCACCCGGCCGCTGTCGCTGTCCACCACATCAAAGCGCACCGCTCGGGCGATTTGAAACCGCCCCTTTTGCTCGCGTATGCGGCTGAGCATGCGCTCGCGGAAGAGGTTGCGCATTTCGGAACCCATTTGCTCCATGGGGAAGTCACGCACGTAAACTTTGGCCGCCCCGTCACTCACCCACTCAATACGGTCCACTTTCGGGCCCATGACGGGATTTTGCCGAAAGAGATTCTCTGCCGCGGTGCGAAACGTGGTCTCTCCCTCGGCGCCTGCGGGCCCTTGCGTTGCGGAAGTACCGGGTGCCTCTTCGCCACTCAGCCGAGCGATGAGCTGATCGACCTGCGCGCGAATGCCCTCGTCCGGGGCGGTCTCGCGGGCGCGCGCAAAAGCAGCTTTGGCCTCTTCTTCCTTGCCGAGGCCGTGGTATGCGACTCCAAGATTAAAGTGCGCCTGAAAGAAGTTCGGGTTCTCGCGGAGCACGGCGCGGTACGTTTCCAGCGCCTTCTCCGATTGGCCGAGGGCGAGCAACATCGTGCCCAGATCGGTACGAACTTCGAGATCGTCGGGTTTTTTGGCGAGGTATTGTTCGTAGTAATTCACCGCCACGCTGGGTTGGCGTTGCTCGTACGCAATATTGCCGAGGGCGCGGAGAGCCTCGAGATCGCCGGGGACTCGCTCGGCGATGTGTTCATACGCGTTGCGGGCTTCCGGCAAGTAGGTGGGGTCGAACATGGCGGCTCGATACTGCGCTTGTGCCGCTTGTCGCCACAATTCCAGGTCGTCCGGTGCAGCCTTGGCGCGTTCTACCAATTCGCGGATTGCGTCTTTGACTTGCTGTGGAAGCTCGATCGGCGGATGGTCGGCGGGAAGATCCGCCTTAGCGCTCGCCTCCCCGCGTTTGATCCCTCCTTTTGGGGCGGGAAACAGGAGCCCGTGCACAATGCCCACGGAAGAAATGGCCAGTACCGAACCGAGTACGAACAGCGGTGCCCAGCGTGCCGGGATCTTGAAGCGGAGCCGTTTTGACTCGTGGAACGGCCGCCCGCAGTGGGTACAATAACGGCCGCCAGGATGCCGAGCGGCCCCGCAAAATGCGCAGAAGCGAGCTTCCATGCGGGAAAACGCTAACGACTCTGAGTAACTGCCGCAATGACGCGCGGCTCATGGTCAGGGTTACGCGGCGGCGAGGCTCCGCTATATTGGCCGCCGCCAACGACGACGAGGAGGAGTGCCGCGATGAGACGGATGCAGCGATGGGTGGTGTTTGGATTGGCGCTAGGGATGGCGATGTCGTCGTGTACTTGCGAGAGGGCCCTACCCCCGGCTCCGCAGCCCCCAGCGGCAGGCTTCTCCGAGCGCGCGGCGAGCCTTTCGACGCCGAGTCCTTCTCCTCAACTCGCTAAGGCAACCCCGACCCCCAAAGCCGAGCAAGCAGCCGAGCTCCCCACCCCCGCGGCGGTGAGCCTCCCTGAGGACTTTCCTGCCGACGTGCCGATTTACGCCGGCGCACAGCTCGAACAAGTGCACGACCTTCCGAACAATGCCCACAACGTGATCTTTCGGGCGGAGGGAAGTGTGGAGGACATCAACCGCTTTTACCACGAAAAGCTCGCCGCGGCCGGTTGGAACGTGACCCAACAGTTTGCGCGTCCGAACCACGCGTTCATGACCTACAAGAAGGGCAACTTGATCGCCAACGTCACGATTGCTGAGGATGCGAGGGATCCGAGCAAGCGCGTCATTGCGATTATGTACGAAGAAGAACAGCCGCTACCGTTCGAGGAGTTCTAGGGCACGGAAGCGCGTGCCCGATTACCTCGCTCCTGGTTCGGCTGCGCAGACTTCGGGAGAGGGCTGGTCCGCTGGCTGATCACGCACAGGGCCACTGAGGCAGTAGAGGTGGGCGGGTTCTTGGGTGTGGCGAGCGTGTCGCTGCGACCGGCCTGGGCGCCATGGAGCGCCCGGTTTGGCACAGGTCAGTGAATTGCATTTCCGGTCGTGTTAGCCGGCGACCGTTGGCACCTAGCTCGCGGCATTGGTCTTGGGTGACGAGGCTCTCGGTTGTTTTTCGGTTGCGCACGAGACAGGCAACTTGGTTGCAGGTCTCGCCGTAGGAGCGCTGTCTGGATTGCGAGGTGGCTAGGTTACCGTGGGCGGCGAAAACGCGGGCACCGGCTGTGGCGTCTCCGCGGGCAAGGTCAGCGCACTCTTACATTGCCCGTGCGCGGTTTGGCCCGTATAATCGAGGGAACCACTGCAAGTGGTGGCCGGAGCAAAGGCATTTTTATGGAGAACATTCGAACCTTAGGGGAACTGCGCGCGAGTGGCTACGAGGTCGTATCGGTGCGCGAGGAGATGCGCCGCAACCTGGTGGCGATTTTGGAACGTGGCGAGCCGCTATTGCCGGGAATAATCGGTTTCAAAGACACAGTGATCCCGGAGATCGAAAACGCGATTCTCGCTGGGCACCACATGGTGTTTCTTGGCGAGCGTGGCCAGGCAAAATCGCGCATTATTCGCTCGCTGGTGCGCCTTCTCGATCCACTCGTGCCAGCAGTGGCCGGGTGCCCCATCCACGACAACCCTTACGCTCCGATTTGTAAGCGTTGCCGCGAGGCGTACGCCGAGTTGGGCGATGCCCTGCCGATTGTGTGGATTGCGCGAGAACAGCGTTACGGCGAGAAGCTGGCAACGCCCGATGTTTCCATTGCGGACCTCATTGGAGAAATCGATCCGGTCAAGGTGGCGGAGGGACGTTATCTCGCGGATGAGGACACTATCCACTTCGGCATCATTCCGCGCACCAACCGGGGAATCTTTGCGATTAACGAGCTTCCCGACCTGACCGAGAAGGTCCAGGTGGGGTTGTTCAATTTGATGGAGGAAAAAGACGTACAGATCAAAGGCTACAAAATCCGCCTCCCGCTCGACATCGTCATTGTCGCCAGCGCGAACCCGGAGGACTACACCAATCGCGGCCGGATCATCACGCCGTTGAAAGATCGCTTTGACGTGCAAATTCGCACCCACTATCCGCGGCGGCTGGAGGACGAAATTGCCATTATGGAGCAAGAAGCCACGCTGCCCCGCTCGGTAAGTCGGCCACTCCTGGTGCCACAGTTCATGAAAGAAATCGTAGCGCAGTTCACGTTCGAGGCGCGTGCCAGCAACGAAATCAACCAAGCTTCCGGGGTGAGCGTGCGCACCACCATCAACAACTACGAGAGTTTGCTGAGCAACGCGGAAAAGCGTGCGATTCGCAATCAAGAACCGGAAATCGTTCCTCGCATTAGCGACCTGCACGCCATGCTCGCATCGACGGCGGGCAAGCTCGAAATCGAGTATTTGGGCGAGGAAAAGACGCCGGTCGATCTCTTCGATCGGTTACTCGATCGGGCGGTACTCAAGGTGTTCGACCGTTGGTGCAAGCTGGAAGATTTGCGCCCTATTTTGACCTACTTCGAAGGTGGTGGCGGTGTGGAGGTGTCGGATATGATGCCCTCGGAGGAGTATCTCGAGGGCGTGCACGCCATCCCTGGGCTCGAGCGTGCGGTACGCAGTTTCGGCAGCATCGAGAGCCCAGCGTTCATTGCCTCGGTCACTGAGTTCCTTTTCGAAGGCCTCCACCAGCACCAAAAGCTGAATAAGGAGCGGCAAGGCGGCCGGCTGACCTACCGACAGTAGGAGGGCACGCTCAGAGATCGTGGCCAGGTAGAGGGTGCAATGTTGGTCACTCGGTACACCGCTTGGGATGGTCGCCAGCGCAAGCCACTGGAGCCGGACCGAGTGTTTCAAGAGTTGCGCCGGTATCTCGAACACACAGACAACTTAGTTCAAGCACTCGACTGGCTTTTGCGTCACGGCATCGAATGGGAAGACGTGCGCGTGATGGGGGTGGACGAGCTTCTCGAGGAGGCCCGTCGCAAGATCCAAGAGCAGTTCGAGCGCTACAACCTCGATCGCGCCCTCGATCGCTTGCGCGAGCGCCTGGAGGAAATCCTCGAACTCGAGCGCGACACCCTGCGCGATCGGCTTTCCGGAAACCCCGCCTTACAACAGAAGTTGGACTTTCTCGACCAGCTCCCGCCCAGCCCAGGGCGCCGCATGCGCGCGTTGCGAGACTATGAGTTTGCCGATCCTGACGCGGCTCGCGAGTTTGCGCACGCGGCCGATGAATTCGAAGATGCCGAGGAACTCGACGCCTTTATCGCTCAGTACGGGCGGCTGTTTCGCGGGCAGGAATCGCTGGATTACGAAGATGCCGTCGAGGTGATGCATTTGCTCGAGCGGCTCAAGCGGTTGGAACGAGCGCTCGCCGAACAAGACCTCGACGACATCGATCTCGACGACCTCGAGGAACTGTTGGGCGTCGAGGCCGTGGTTTCCGTCGAGCAACTGCGTGCAATCACGACGATGCTGGAAGATGCAGGTTATCTCGTGCGGAGCGGTGATCGCCTACGGCTTTCGCCCAAAGGGGTGCGTCGTCTGGGCCAACTTGCCTTGCAAGACATTTATCGCGGGTTGCTGCGCGACCGGTTTGGCGGACACGCCACGGACCATCGTGGCCTGACGCAAGTGCGCTTTGAAGGAAGTAAACCGCTGCGCTTTGGCGAGCCCATCCATCTGGACCTGGTGCAAACCCTGAAAAATGCGCTGTGGCGAGGCAGCGGTACCCCCATCGAGTTGGAGCCTAGCGACTTTGTCGTATACGAGACCGATCACTCCACCACGACCTCGACGGTCTTGCTCCTGGACATGAGTTGGTCGATGAGTTGGGAGGGGCGCTTCCCAGCAGCAAAGCGGGTTGCGCTCGCATTGGAAACGCTCATTCGGAGCCGTTTTCCCCGCGACTACTTTGGTCTGGTGGGCTTTTACACCCGGGCGCGCGAACTGCGGGTGCAAGACTTGCCAGAGGTGACCTGGAACATGGGTGATCCGTTTACGAACTTGCAAGAGGGACTGCGCTTGGCCAGCGAGCTGCTCGATCGCCACCCGGCCAGCAACCGGCACATCATCGTGATTACCGATGGTCAACCCACAGCGTACTTCTCTCGCGGCCGCTTGTACTGTGAGTGGCCCCTCTCGTTTGGCGGCATCAGTATGCGCGCAGCGCAAGAGACCTTGCGCGAGGTCGAGCGCATCACCCGTAAAGGCATCGTGATCAATACCTTCATGCTCGACGATAGCCCTGCCTTGCGTGCGTTCGTGGAAAAGATGACGCGCATCAACAAAGGCCGCGCCTTGTACACCGACCCGCAAGATCTCGGCCGCTACTTGCTGGTCGACTATTTGGGCCGAAAGCGCACGGTGCGCGCTCGCCGATGAGCGGCGTGCTCCGTGCACAGGTCTGGACGACTCTTGGGACAGAGCCGCCTTCGCGGCGGATTTGGTACCGGGGGCTACGTGCGCGGGCGGCAAGAAAACTCGCGACGCGGCTCGCTACCCACATTGCCGCGTCGTAGAGAAGGGGAACGCCCGCACCGGTGCCCATGCGTTGGCTCTGATCTGCGTCGGCCAACACCCGGTGTCTACTGGGCAGGGCGGTCGACGTACAGCGATAGCAGCTTGTTTGCAGACTGATGGAGCAGCTGAGGGCGCGCAGCGTCTCTCGGCCCAGTGAGGCTGTGGGCACACAGCCGGAAGGAGTGTTGTCTGTGATTGCGAACCCGGAGTCCGGCACCAACGTCGAGGAAATTGCTGTAGGAATCTACCGAATCAGCACGCCAGTTGCTCTAAGCGGCGTACCGCAAGGCTTTTCGTTCAATCAGTTTTTGATTGTCGACGAGCGATCGTTGTTGTTTCATTCCGGACCACGCGGTTTGTTTCCGTTGGTGTACGAGGCCGTAGCGGCGGTCCTGCCGCCGCAGCGGCTGCGCTTCGTTGGACTTTCCCACGTAGAAGCGGACGAGTGCGGTGCGCTCAACCACTGGCTCGCTGCCGCGCCTGAGGCCGTCCCTTTGTGCGGAGTGGTTGCGGCTGAGGTTTCCATTCTGGACCTGGCCGATCGGCCTCCGCGCGCTCTTGCTGATGGTGAAAGCTTGACTCTCGGCGCCCATACGGTCCGGTGGCTCGACGCGCCCCATCTGCCTCACGCTTGGGAGTGTGGTTTTTGTTCGAGGAGCAGACACGAACGTTACTCTGTGGCGATTTGTTTACGCAGGCGGGACCGGGGCTTCCAGCGCTGACACAAGCCGACATTTTGGCTCCGAGCGAGAGCTTTCGTGCGGCGTTTGACTACTTTTCTCACACGCGGCGGGCACGGGCGCTCCTCGATCGGCTGGCGGCCGTGAACCCTACCACACTAGCCTGTGTGCACGGGAGTGCGTGGTCGGGAAACGGCGCCGAGCTTTTGCGTAGCTTGGCGGATCTTTTGGAGGCCGGCTGAGCGCGCCGCCCGTACTGTGAGCGGAGATTGACGGCACACTCATCCCACGAGGACACTCTTGGTGAACGCGCGAGAAGCCACATTGCGCACACGCCGCCTCCTGTTGCAGCCAATGACGGCTTCCGACGCGACTGTCGTTCATTGCATCTGGACGACGCCGGGTGTTCGGCGGTTCTTGTTCGATGGAGAAGTGCTGACCTGGGCGAAGACCACGGCCATGCTCGAGCTCAGCATGGACCTGTTTTGCCGCGAAGGGACGGGTTTGTGGCTCGGGCGCGGCAACGATGGCGAGGCGATTGCGTTTTGCGGCTACTGGTATTTCCACCAGCCCCCTCAATTGGAGCTGGTGTACGGGGTGGCCGAGGAGTACTGGGGTAATGGCTATGCCACCGAGGCAGCGCGGGCTTTGGCGGAATACGGCCAGCGGCGGCTCGGGTTACGCACCATCCGCGCAAGCACCGACGCCGCAAATGCGCCCTCGCTGTGGGTCATGGACAAGCTCGGGATGCGCTTGGCTAGGGCCGGCCCGAAGGGGAAACAAATCGTTTGCGCGGTACTCGCACCGTCTTGTGACTCTTTCCACGCGAAAGGGCGTCGTCCCGATTCCGTTCCGTTGACGCAATTTCGTTCAGCGACGGTGGCACTAGACGCGGCTTCAGGGAGGCGGCGCACGGTCTGCCGTTGGCACGGCGCACGGGTCCATGCGGCTCGAACGGTGGCAAAGCGCTGACGGGGTGGACCGAGGTGATCCGCGACTCCACCCGACACAATTCGCTGAGGCGAAGACCTGCCATGCGTAAGTGTGCCCACAAGGCCTCTTGATAACGTCTGCCGGAGGGGGGTGTAGGCGTAAGAAACGCTTAGTGGAGTATTAGCCATGATACCCACAGGCTGCCGGCGCAAGGAAGCTTGCTCTGTCCCACCATGCTCGCTTGTGCGAGCCCTTTCGGCGCGCGGTGTCCGACAAAGCCGAGCGGCGCTCTGGCATTCAGGACGTGTTTCTGCAGAACAAGCGGCGCATCCCGCCTTGCGGCCAGGGAAAAGTCGCCTAACGTGGAAAGAGTGCGCGCGTTCGCGGCCCGTGGAATTTTGCTCGTACGGACACTCGACGGGAGAGCGACGTGGGCTTCCGACCCACATGCCGCGGTCCGGAGTTGTCCTCGTCGCGTTCTTCATTAGGGGCGCGTCGGCCATTGGCCGCAGGCGGCCGCCTCCACGAAACCACGGTCCGCCGTGGGCTGGGGGTGTCATCCTTCTTGGCTTGGAGCACACCGTCCCGTTTCAGCGGGGCGGACATGACTCTCTAAGCGGGGTTTTTGGGGGCGGGAGAGGTGGCAAAGATGAAGTGACACAAAGAGGCGAACTTTAGGAGGCGTTCATGAAAGCAGACAGCGAGGGAATCAAGCGTGAGAGTACGAGCGTTGAGTCGAGGGAGGCACGTGGTGTGATGCTTGGGGGGTAGACACGTTCTACTTCTGCGACTAGGAGTGCGAATTCTGCTGGCGGCTGCGCTTGTGTCCAACGGGCGGGGGCTTACGTTGCGCTGCTCGGGCGAACCCGGGGAAGGCAGCTGGGGTAAGGGAACCTAGGAGGGCACCTTCGAAGTAGACGTAGGCGCGCGGCGGTGGCACGGCAACGTTCTGCTGAAGGAGGGACGCACCGATGGGCTGGCAGAGCTTAGCATGGAAGGTGCATTGCACGGCCCGCAACTCAGTGGGACTGTCAAGAGCGGTTCTGGGGATCAGCCGCCACTCGAGGTTGCCGCTTGGTGGAGCGGGGACCGAATGCGGGGCACGCTTGCCACGCCTGGCGGCAAGCAGCCACTGTGGGCGAAGTGTGAAGCTGCGGGAGATAGCACCACGGGGGCATTGGGTACCTTCTCGGGCGAGCTGCCACCCGAGGAGCCATGGCCGGAGAAGTATCGGCAACCGAGCGCAAAGGCGCCCTCGGATGACAGCGTGAAAGATCCGCGGGCGTTTTACTGCGCCCTGCGTCACTCGCGAGCCGCAGAGGTTGGGAGCTTGGGTCTGCTGCAAGCCATCGAGGCGAATTGCCCGAACGATTTCTCGGTGGCGGGTGGGGGCGGCAGCGGCGCATGCCATGTCGGGCCTCCAGAATTCAACCCCCCGGGTACCGGCTACGGTGGCGGGCGCTTTGGTCAATGTCGTTTCGCGAACCTTGCAGCACTGGCCGCACATAACGTAGAGTGAACCCAGCGTTGCCGTGCGGCCCGCGACGGGCGGGGACTCGGGGGTCGTGGTCCTGGGATTCAACGATCTCACAACTTTTTTTCTCCACTCCTGCCGGGGGAACTCCGAGGTGGTGTGGGCTTTGGCTGGTCCACGGAGGGCGCGCAAAGTTTCCAGCAAAATCCTGAACAGCTTGCGCTGACCCTTCCGCAAGTTAGTGCACCACCCCCTATAGTGGTGGCGGAAACCTGGAGGCTTGCCGACGTCAGTTTCGACCGAAACGCGCAACCGGACCGTTCCGAAGGAGCAGCGATGAACCTGACGGCCTTCGTTATTCCCCCTGGCGTCGTGTTCTTCGGCCACGGATTAATGGTTGCCAGGGAGGAGCAGCGGCCCGGGGCCCCCGGTGTTCTTCCAGGGTGGAGGGATCGCGCGCAGCGCTCGTTACGACAAACCGTGGTTCGCGGCTCGCAAATTTGCGCGCGTGCCGGGAGAGGATCGGGCATTTGTTTGCGCCACGCAAATTCAGTGTGACCCACCGGCAACTTATGAGATACAGCTCCTCGAGGTGCGCACGGACTGGGTCCAGCAAGAGGAAATTTCTACGCTGACTCGCGTTGTGGCGTCGGGTACGTTGACGGACCTCGACATTGTGCAGGGTTGCCAAGTGAAGCAGGCGCCCGACGGTGGGGTGTGGGTGAGTTGGTGGGAAGGAGTCGGTGGGGTGAGTCGGATCAAGGCAAGGCGCTACGACCTCACCAGCAGAGACTTCGGGCCGGTGACCGACGCCAGCGGACCTTTTGTCGCCCCGAAGGACGCCGTCGCTTCGGCCGACTGTGGCCGCAGAGCGCTGAAGGGGCACATCCGATACTCGCCATTCCCCAGTATGGACCTCGATCCTGTCGACGGGCGCATTTACATCGCTTACGCAGCGGCCGACACCGTCTCTCCATATCGGTCGCGATCGGTCGCGCATTTACGTTGCCCGCTCCACGGATGGCGGAGCGACCTGAACCCGATGGCTGGTAGACGATTAAGGCCCGGGCGACCGTTTCATGCCGGCACTGGCCGTCAGCGCTTTCCGCACCGTGCGGGTGATGTGGTACGATCGGCGTAACGACCCGAACAACTTGAACATCGACGTGTACTACGACACGGGAGTAGGCTGGAGTACCGATCAAAGGTTGACCACGGCGCCGTTCGGCGTTCCCAGAACACTGCCAAACTTTGATTGTTCGAGCAGGTCTATCTTCGCCGTGCCGAACTGCTAGATGGGCGATTACAACGCGATGAGCGCGGGCCCCTTCGATTCGACGTCCGCGCATGATTTCGTTCAGGCCTGGGGTGACAACTCGCTCAAGTTCTATGATCCGGACATGCAGTTAGATGTCCCGGATCCGGACGTTCGGGCGACGCGAACTGCTGGGTGTCAAATACACGCGGGCCCCGCCGGGCGCCTGAGCTTGCTTCCACTCATCGCAGGGGTTGTTCTGGTACGGTTGGCCAGGAGGGGGTTACGGAAGAGCCGGCCAAGGCTCGCATGGCGCGGAGGGCGGCTGTGGGCTGCCGCCGCACTGGCCACTCGGTCTGCCATCGACCATCTTCGCCAGTGAGGTTTCACATGGTCTCGAACGCGCGGGGACTTCGTGGTTCTTTGGTCGTGTGCTTTGCGCTTTGCTTTGTTTTCTGGGCTAGCCTGGTGCGGCCAGCGACCGCTGGCCGCACCAGGGCTTTCCCTTACACAGCAGGGATTCTGGTTCCCGTAGCTGAGCATCGAAGAGACGCCGTGGATTTGGGTGACTTTGATGGAGATGGCAACCTCGATATGGCTTTTGGTGAGGTAGCCGTGGGTCTGGTCTGGCGCCCTGGGCTCGGCGATGGCAACTCGGGCCTCTACGGTACGTCGAAAGGGGTGTACATCCGGCGTGGCTTCAGACGATTGACTGGGCCGCGATGGAAACATGGACCCGCTGGCTAGTTACTACGAGGTAGGTAAGGTGGCGGTTTTCGCAGGCGATGGAAGATGGGGGTTTTCGAAACTTGAAGAATACTCGCCTGGCGGTGGGGTTCATGGAATGGCCGTGGCGGACTTCGACCACGATGGGGGATTGGATATTGCCGTACTTTATCAGCGCGGGGTTCGCTACTTTGCGAGGGTTCTTTGGTCCCGCGGTGCCGGTGCCGAGCGTGAGGTGGGCAGCGAGTTCGAGGGGCTCGGAGCAGTCGGGGGCATATCGGCAGGGGATTTCGACGGCGACGGCTGGTTCGACTTAGCCGTGAGCCACTCGTTCGATCCCTCCGGCAACCCCTGGTCCACCGTGTCTTTTTATTGCAATGACGGGGGTGTCCTAAAAATTGACGAGCCTTACAACCTCGTGGCGGATTATCCTGGGAACCCGCTGTGGTTCAGTGATGGTTTCGCGCAAATCCTACCGCGCGCTAACGGCGACTTCGACGGCGACGGGATTGACGACCTCGCGGTCGGCGCGACTTGCTTTTTTCCCCGCGCGACCGCGACTTGGATCCCATGCAATTGGGAGCGGATCATGCAGGTGCCCGAAGGCCTCGGATGCGGATAGAGGGAGCGGCCGTTGACGAGGCGGGCTTGAATTTAGCCGCATTACCGCCTGCTCTCGTTTGGTCCGAGAGAAGTTCGATTGATATATGCGGTTATGTCATGATCGTCCGACGAGCGCGCGACCGGATCTTGGCGGAGAAGTACCGGGTGCCAAGCGGTCAGTACCCCCGCTCTGTGCACGTGTGCGACCTGGACGGAGATGGGCGACTGGACATTGCGGTGGGAGGGATTAACGCGTTGGGTGTTCTCTATGGGCAGGGCGGTTTTCTGTTTGAACCGCACTTTTATCCACGCGTGGGGAACTTGCCCAACGCTCCGGTGGTGAACGGCGACGTGAACCGTGACGGGTTGATCGACCTAGTTCAAGGGGCGACCACGTAATGCTGGTGTTACCCGCCATTGCACCGCGCCGGTATCCTTCCCGTTCGAACCTACGAGTGGTTTCGGGGGCCCGGGAAACGTCTACATTTCAACATTTGGTTTGCGACGTGGATCGGGATGGCAATAACGATGTGATAGTGACCGACGGTTTCGACCGTGTCTTCACGTTTTTCAATCGGCCATCGCAGAGGAATTTTGTCGGCCCGGTCGTTTCGCAGTTGGCTCTTCCCGCGTGGCATACCGGTTTTCAGGCTCTTCTGGCGATGGATGCGGATCGCGATGGCGATTGCGACATCGTGGTTCAGTCGGACTTTCCTGATGAATCCGGATATAACTTTTCACCGGGGCCGCTGGGGGGTATTCTTCGGTGACACCACCGGCTCGTTTACGCAGCGTGAGCCCGTTTGCGGCGAGGTTCCGGAGGACAGTGAAGGCGAGCGCCCGGTGCCACTCAGGCAGTCGACTTTGATCCCAATCGCGTTGGGGAACGAGAACGTGTTCCTCAGTACTGTGGACACCATCCGCGCGAATTGGCGGTTTGGCGAGGACTTTTCTCCTCAGCTTGCTCAGATTTTTGATATATCGGCGTCGGATGATTCCGGCCCTTGGTTTCGCGGGGTCGGGCTGAGGGACAATACCCTTTGGGATATTGATCATGATGGCGACTTAGACATCGTTTCCTTTTTTGCCCAGTATACTCAGCAATTCGGCCCCGCGGCCTTCCGTGTGGGCGTTTACCTTCGTGAGGGTGATAGCTTTGACTTCAAGCCGCTCCTCACCCCCACACAGATAGCGAGCAATATAACGGTCGATGGGAACACAAGGGCGAAACTTGTGCCTCTCGGATTGGCCGATGTCGACGAGGATGGGCTGCTGGATATCGTTTGGAGTATGAGCGGCCGGTCCGACGAGGGCTGTATTGGGTGGTCGCGCGGTCTACCTGGCTTGCACTTTGGCGAGCCAGTTGCGTTTGCACCGCCCTGGTCGGCCGGTCTGTCCCAGAATCCTTTTACCTAGGTGCAGGTTCGCGATATGACTGGGGATGGAGTCGCTGACTTGGTTCTTTTTCGCCAGACGACCGGACTTGCGGTCATGGAGGGTCTCGGAAACGCGCAATTCGGTTATCGAACCCTCTATACTCTGGTCGATGCCGACGCCGACGTCATCTGCTGCTCAGAATTGCTTGACCTTGACTCCGATGGCCGGCCAGACGCGTTGACCTCGTATGACCTGGAAGCCTTTGATACAGCGGCTGCGATCTTTGATGACAAAGGAAACGTCGTGCAAGGGACTGCAACTGGAGGGGTCGTTATCTTGTACAACCAGGCGGAGGCGCCACCGTTGTTCACCCCCACGCCCACTCGCACCCCGGGGGTAACCTCTACATGGACTCCATACCGGATCGTAGCGCCCACCCCACGCCTCATTGCCGCGGTGACTGCAACGGTGATGGCCCCGTGACCGTGGACGAGGTGGTGGTAGCGGTTCGTCTCCTGCTGGGAACCAAGCGGCCCGGCTACGAGTTGACGCAGGACTACTGTGGCCTAGACCGCAATCTGGACAAGCGTGTCACGGTGGACGAGGTGGTGGAAGCAGTGAACTCGTTGATCTCGGGCTGCAGGTAAGTTCGATGGTTGGTGGTCGGTCACGCAGCGAGGCGCCTGCCAACCTGGTTCGGGGCGGCTACCTTGCTCGACACTGTGCCTGGTCGAGGGTACGCACATGGGCGGCAGTCCCCCAGTTGTCGCTCAGCGAGATCGAAGCAGCGAGAGCGGCGTCGTAGCATCGTTGGATGCGAGGGGAGTTCCGTCACCTTACTTGGAAGGGCGCCATGTACGCAGGTGCTGCATCTGATGCTGGGGCTCGGGGGAATGCGGACCGGTGCTTGGCGAACCCAGGGGCCCAAGTTGCGAGGGTGGATATCGCCTCGTTCGTCGCAGGGGCGCCTAGTGTTATCGAGGGCGGTTTTCCACCTCTCGACCTCTCGAGCTTGTGTCACTCGGAGCGAGCTGCGCTTGCGGTTAGCCCCGTATTTTCTGCTTCGCGCTTGAGCGTCCTCGCTGCCGAGGAGCCGCATCCCTGTCGGAGAATCTCCAACCCGCCGTATGCCTCGGGCGCAATGAACGCCGTGAGCCGCATCCCTGCCGCGAGGCGGGTATCCGCCCGAGGTACCCACTCATGTTTGCCATCGACGCAACGCACAAGAATGCAACCCGTCGGAAGCCCCAGGTTGCGCACCTGTTGGCCGACGAATGGCTCATTGGGTTCGACGACGAACTCGACAATTGGGTTCTCGGGAGCGCGCGCCGGCGCGTCCAGTCGAAGATCGCGCTCGAGTAAAGCTTCGTAAATTGGGAGATCTTGGAAGAACTCCATGACAACGTACGCGCAAAAGCAGCTTACCAGCAGCGGGAGCTTTTGGTCGTAGTTGCCCGTCATCTCCACAATCAGCATGATGCCCGTGAGCGGTGCCCGGACAATAGCGGAAAGGTACGCAGCCATTCCTACCACGGCAAAGGCCTCCGCAGTCGGCACCGCAGCCGGGAAGACAATTCGGAAACACTCCTCGTGTGTCCGCCCCAGTAGGGCTCCGAGAACGAGCAAAGGGGCGAAAATGCCCCCGGGAACCCCCTTTCCATAGCTGGCCATGGTGAGTGCAAAGCGGAGGGCAAACAGCCCGACGAGGCTGGGCAGCGAAAAGCCCCCGCGCAGCACCGCTTCGGCAAGCGCATGCCCGTTACCTGGGACGTGTGGGAGATGATAGCCAATGAGGCCAACGGCGGATCCCACTAGGGCTGCGGCCAGTATTGCAAACGAAGGGGGAACGCGCCCGAAGAGCTCGAGCGTTTTCAGAAGCCCGCGGTTGAAGGCTCTTCCAAGCAAGCCGGCGGCAAGTCCGAGCACTGCAAAAAGAGGAAGTGACGCCAGCGGTGGCGTTGCATATGCGGGAATCTCGAACACTGGGTGCGACCCGAACGCAATCCGGGCATAACGTCGGCGATTACGCACGCGATAAAGGCTGCACCGAACACGATGGGTTGAAAGTCGCGACGCACCTCTTCGAGCACAAAAACAAGACCAGCCAGCCGCGCATTGAATGCTGCAGCCAGCCTTGCACCGGCTCCGGCCGTAATCAGAGTAAGACGCTTTGTCTCGGACACCTTCAGCCAATGCGCTACGGCAGCTCCCGTTGCCCCTCCCATTTGCACCGTTGGCCCCTCGCGTCCGAGCACCAAGCCGCTTCCGATTGCCAGCACACCGCCAAAAAACTTCACCGGCAGCAGTCGCTGCCAGCAAAGGTTACGATAGCGGCGCAAGACAGCCTCGAGGTGAGGAATGCCACTGCCCGCGGCCTCGGGCGCAAAGCGGCGGGTGAGGTCTGCCGTAAGGGCCGCGCCGCAAGTAGACCCGAACACGGGTGCCATCCATCCCCACGTCGGAACCGAGTGGCTCCATGCAGTAAGTGCCAGGCGCACCGTGTCCGCTCCCATCAGCACGCTACGGAAAAGCACGGCGACGGCCCCGGCCAAAAGGCCAACAAGTGCAGCGCGCGGAAAAATCCAGCGGCGCTGTTGCCGCACAGAGAGGTACGCTTCGAGCTCCGACTCGGCTGAGACCGCTTGCGCGGCAGCGCTGGAGGAGTTGAGCGGCAGACCCATATGCGTGCCGTATCGATTCTCTTCCGTCGAGACCAGGGGATCGCCAGGAGCCAAGCAGCTCGCGACGGACTGATTTGAACGCTGACAGCTCAACGAGCAAGGCAGGAAAAACACTGGCCAACAGACGGCCCATTGATCCAGAGGAAGAGTGCACCTGGTTCCAGCCGGCTTCGAACTTGCACAGGAAGGAACGTTGGGCAAACGCGCGGGCTCGATCTGCCGGGGTCGTCGGGGAAGCGGCGCAACCAGCGCCGGAGCGGCTGTGTTTTCACGCCTCGCAATCCACGATCGGCTCCGCATGCGCTCCTGCGCATTCTCATGTGGGAGGAAAGACAACAGGCGTGCTATGCAACGCCAACATGAACGCTCCAGCACCGGAAATCCGGATCCGCCGAGCACGTTGGCGTGATTTCCAAGCCGTGGCCGACTTGGTTGCGCAGTGTGCAGCTGGGGAGCTCCAGGCCGAGCGGCGGACCATTCGGCGGTTTCGTCACATTGTGCATGACCTCGGAAACGACCTTTACCTCGCGTTTGTCGAGGACGTGCTGGCCGGGTTAATTCACCTCGTCTATGTGCGCGAGCTCGTCGCGCCGCGAAGGGCAGAGATCTGCACGATCCTGGTGTCGCCCATCGTCGAAGCCGGTGGCATCGCCGACTCCTTGCTCGCACTCGCCTGCAAACGGGCGCAAAAACGGGATTGCGGTTTGATTGTCATTCGTAGCAGTGCAGCACCCCCAAACCTTTCCCCTTCGCTGGCTGCCGCTGGATTCCGCTCTGCCGGGGAGTGGTATAAAGCCGCCGTACCGCCCCTACACGCTGGCAGCGCGAAACAGGAGGATTGAGCCGTGGCGGAACTGTCCAAAGCCATCGCACGGTTGATGGCTGAGCGGGTCCAACAGCAAAAAGAAGTGCAGGCACCGGCTGGTGAGCCCCAGTCCCCGGTGGATACCGAGTCTTCCAAACTCAAGCGGGTGATCGAGTTATTGCGCAACCGCGTCGCGCCCGGAGAACGGATATTAGTGGAAGGGTTGGCGCGACAGTGGCTGGAACGCGCGGGCGCTGATTTGCTGATGGAAGGCGAGGCGGAGGAGCTGGCCGAGCTGGTGCACGATGTTTTCCGCTTTCTTCACGGACCAGCCAAGGCAGAACCGCGTGTGGAGGCACGTCCGGATCCGCAGCGGTTACGTGCCTTCGTGGTGTACACCTGGCTACGGGATCGACCGTTTATTGTCGATACCGTGCAGGAGACCCTGCGCGCGACCGGGGTACGCATCCGCCGGCTGCTGCACCCGATCTTCGTTGTCGAGCGGGATGAATCGGGGGACCTCCGCGCGATCACTGCCCGCGGTGAATTTGGCCAGCGAGAGTCGGTTTTGCGGATCGAAATCGATAACGTGGCCGATCCCGTGCAATTGGTTGCCGTACTGCGCGAGCGACTGACTGCAGTTGTGTGGGCTACAGGAGACTATCCTGCCATGCGCAATAAGGCCGCTGAAATTGCCGACGAGCTGCGCACACATACCCTGCCGCGCCCGTGGTCGGCCGATACTGACGAGTTCGCAGCCTTTTTAGACTGGCTTGCCGAGAAAAACTTTGTATTCCTCGGTTACCGGGAGTACGAATTTCAGGGTCACGGACGCGAGCGTTTCGCCCAGGTGCGGCGCGGGTCAGGGCTGGGCATTTTGCGCGACGAGCAACGCTCGCAGTACTTCCAGGCGCAACCTCTGCCCGATGGGTTGCGCCGCCGACTGAACGAGCCGCCCTTGTGGCTGATCTCCAAAACGAACGCGCAAAGTCCTGTCCATCGCTCCGGGCACATGGACTACATCGGCGTGAAACAAGTAGATGCCGCGGGCGTGGTGGTGGGCGAACGCCGCTTTCTCGGTTTGTTTACCGCAAGGGCCTACGCCGAGGAGCCGATGCGCGTGCCGCTCCTGCGCCTAAAGCTCGCTTACATTCTCGAAGCCGAGGGGGCAGAGGAGGGCACGCACTCGTACAAGGAAATTGTCGCTTTGTTCAACAGCCTCTCGCGTACGCAGTTGTTAGCATTATCGCCCGAACAGCTTCGCGAAACGATCAAAGCGCTGCGAGCTGCTGAAGAAACAGACGACGTTGACATGATTGCCCACTTGGACCCGATCGAGCGGGGTGTGTTCGTCACGGTGTCGATTCCGCAGAATCGGTTTTCGCACGATTTAGAGCAGCGAGTGGAGGAGGGGTTGCTCACGCAGTTCGAGAACAGCGCAATTTTGGAAAGCCGGGTGGCGTTGGACGAACGGCGGCACGTGCGTTTGCACTTCTACATCGCCCCGCGAACGGGAACTGTGAAAAGAGTCCCCGTTGAGGAACTCAAGCGCAGTGTCCGCTCGCTTCTGCAAACTTGGGAGGATCGCTTTCGCGCCGCGCTGGAGGAACAGTACTCGCGCGAGATTGCCCACACCCTCGCGCAACGATACGCGTCGATTTTCGACGACGCATATCGTGCGGTTACCGATGTGCGCACTGCCGTCGTCGACGTGGCCAACTTGGAGACCGTGTTGGCGTCCAAAGCGCCGCAGGTGGATTTGTTACCGGCCGGACTCGTGCGGGCTTACCCCGGTGAGGTGGTCCTTAAGTTGTACCTTCCCGGCGCACCGCTGGTGCTGAGTGATTTTCTGCCTTTCCTCGAAGACCTTGGCTTTCAAGTCATCGCTCAAGACGTCCACGAGCTGCAAATCGCGGGTCTTGGCCGCGTGGGCATTCACTCGTTTCCCGTGCGCGATCGGCGCGGGTTGCCCATCGACACCGAGCAGGTGGGAAGGGCGGTGTGCGAGGCGCTAGGCTTGCTGCAAGCGGGTAAGCTCGAAAGCGATCCTTTGAACAGTCTGATCCTCCGTGCGGGCTTGAGGTGGCGCGAAGTGCAATTGCTGCGGGCGTATGCCCACTACGCGCTGCAACTGCGCTTGGCGCCAAGCCGCGAAACCGTGGTGCGTACGCTCGCCGAGTCCCCAGCCTGCGCACGGGCGCTGTGGAATTACTTTGCCGCAAAGTTCGACCCTGAGCGCAAGGAGTCTGCTCGAGACCGCGAGGAGCGGGTTTTGCCAACCTTACAGCGCGAGTTCGAAGCTGCCCTCGAGGGAGTGGGCTCGATCGAAGAGGATCGGCTGCTCCGCGCCCTGTTTGCACTGGTGCAAGCGACGGTACGCACCTCGTATTTTTGCCCAGGGGAGGATCCGCGCGAGCCAGTGACGATGGCGTTGAAGTTCGATGGCACAGCCTTACCAGGCTCGGGTCCCAAGCCTCTGCTCGAAACTTACGTTCACGGCCCCTCGGTAGAAGGTGTGCACTTGCGCGCCGCGCGGGTGGCGCGGGGAGGCGTGCGACAAACTGATCGCTCGGATTTCCGCAGCGAGGTGCTGGCACTGATGCTCACGCAAGACGTGAAGAACGTGGTCATCGTGCCTGGTGGGGCCAAGGGTGGCTTCGTGGTGCGCCGGGCGAGAACCTACCCGGTGCCCGTGACAGAAGCGGCCGCCGCGTACCGGGCGTACATCAGCGCGCTGCTCGACGTGACAGACAATGTGGTCCGGGGGCGCGTCGACACGCCGCCTCGAGTGCTCGCCTACGATCAGCCGGACCCGTATCTGGTCGTGGCCGCCGACAAGGGCACGGCGACGTTCTCCGACCTGGCGAATGACATCTCCGTGCAACGGGGCTTTTGGCTCGGCGATGCGTTCGCTTCTGGCGGAAAACACGGGTACGACCACAAAAAGCAAGGCATTACCGCCAAGGGCGTGTGGGAGTGCGTGCGGCGACATTTTTACGATCGCGGACGCAACATCGATGAGGAAATCCTCGACGTCGTCGGCATCGGCGACATGAGCGGCGATGTGTTTGGCAATGGGATGTTGTGGTCGCGCCGGTTACGCTTGCGGGCTGCCTTTGACCACCGGCACGTCTTCATTGATCCAGAGCCGGACCCGCTGCGCTCTTACAACGAGCGGGAGCGCCTGTTTCGGCTGCCGCAATCGAGCTGGGCGGACTACAACCCAGAGCTCCTGAGCAAGGGCGGAGGGGTGTACCCGCGCCAGGCCAAGCGCGTGCAATTAACGCCCGAGGCCAGGGCATTACTCAGGCTCGAGCCGGGCGAATATTCGGGCGAGGAACTGGTGCGCGCAGTGTTGCGCATGCCAGCGGACTTGTTGTGGAACGGTGGCGTGGGCACCTACGTGAAAGCGAGCGACGAGTCGCATGCCGAGGCGAATGACCCGCCGAATGATCCTGTGCGGGTGGATGCACGCGAGCTGCGCGTGCAGGTTGTGGCCGAGGGGGGCAATCTCGGGTTTACCCAGCGGGCGAGGGTGGAATATGCCGTTCATGGCGGTAGCATTGACACGGACGCCATCGACAACTCCGCGGGTGTCGACATGTCCGACCACGAAGTGAACCTCAAAATTTGCTTGGCGGCAGCGATGGAAGCTGGGCAACTCACGTGGGAGGAGCGCAATCGTTTGTTGGCCGCCGTGGAGCCGGAAGTCATCCAACGCGTGCTCGATCATAACCGCCGACAGGCCCGTGTGCTGACGCTCGATCATTGGCGCAGCCGCACCCGTTTGCACGAGTTTCGCGAGCTCATGACGGAATTGGAAGGGCAAGGCCTGCTCGATCGCCGTGCGGAGCACTTGCCCGACCGTGATCAATTGCGCGCGCGGCGACCAGTATTTTTGGGGCTGACGCGGCCGGAGTTGGCGCTCGTTTTGGCTCATACGAAGCGCTGGTTGCAACGCGAATTGTTGGCGAGCGGCTTGCCGGACGACGGCTTTTTTGAATCGTTCCTCCGTGGCTACTTTCCTCAAGAAATTTGTCAACGCTTCGGGTTGGCGGTGCGCAGCCATCCGCTGCGGCGCGAGATCATTGCAGTGGAGGTAGCCAACCTGGTCATCGATCGCCTCGGTATGGGCTTTGTGGCTCGTTTATGTCGCGACACCGGTGCAAAGCCTGCCGAGGTCGTGCGCGCCACCTGCCTCATTGGGGCGGTGTTCCAGTGGGATGGCATTTGGAGTGACCTTGATGCCCTTGGCACTGCGCTTTCGCCCGAAGGGGAGCGGGAGGCGTTGCTACTGATCGAGCGTGGGCTCGGGCGAGCAGTGGCGTGGTACTTGGAAACGCAGCCGCGGGAGGTCTCGGCGGCGGCCATGTACGAGGCCCTACAGCGTGCTACCCATGACCTGTGGGGTGCAATTCCTGAGGCCTTGGAGGGTGAAGTACGTCGTGAGTGGGACGGCGTGGTGGAACGCCTTGCCGGTTTCGGCTTCCCCAGGGAACTTGCGGGACGCATCGCATTGCTTCTGCAAGCGGCCGAGTTGTTGGAAGTGGCGGAAATCGCGGCCGGAATCGAGAAAAGTCCCGCTCAGGTCCTGCATGTTTACTTTGGGCTTGCCGACTTGCTGTCGTTGGCTTGGTTGCGGCGCAGTGTGGAGGAGATGGATAGTGACGACCGCTGGGAGCAGCGGGCCTTGAACGAGGTCGTCCACGATCTCACGACGGCACACCGCAAGTTGACCGAGCGGGTGTTGGCCTGCGGGCAACGCGGGAAGGACCTTGAACAGTGCTTGTTGCACGAGGCGAAGTGGCAAGAGGGGCAACTCGAAGCGCTTCGAGCCTTGGTACGCGACGCTCAGTCAGGGCGGCAGTTAACTTTGGCCCAAGCATTGGTGGTTGCCCGCGAGCTCCTGCGGTTTGCAGAGCGGCCCCAGGGATCGTAGCCGTAGCTTTTGAGAGGCGGATGAACATGGGCGTCGTGGAAGTCTTGTTTCTCGGGGCCGGTGATGCCTTTTGTTCGGGCGGCCAACATCAGGCCGGCTACTTGGTGACCAGTCGCAGGGGCGTGCTCCTGCTCGACTGTGGCGCCACCACCCTTGCGTCCTTGAAGCGCCACGAGGCGAACATTGCCGCAATTGATGACGTGTTCCTTAGTCATTTGCACGGCGATCACTTTGGTGGCCTCCCGTTTCTCTTCTTGGAGTGGATTTACCAGAGCCCTCGCCAGCGGCCATTGAACGTGGTTGGGCCGCCAGGAACGGCCGAGCGCGTTACCACGTTGTTTCGAATGCTCTACCGCGATGTCGGGAGCCGCCCTCTTCCCTTTGAACTGTGCTTCCGCGAGGTGCAACCTGGAGAAGAGGTCACGCTAAGTAGCGGCACGCTCCTGCCGTTCCGCGTGCCGCACCAGCAGGAAGAAGTTTCGTTAGGGGTACAGGTCACTGTCGAGGGAAGACGCGTTGTCTACTCGGGCGACACGGGTTGGACGGACGACCTCATCCACCACTCCAGCGGTGCTGACCTCTTTATTTGCGAGTGTTCGTTTTTCGATACGCTGGTGTCGAATCACTTGGCTTATCGTACGCTGGAGCAGGCGCGAGGGCGCTTTCGTTGCCAGCGATTGGTTCTCACGCACCTCGGACGCGAGGTGCTGGCACGGCGCAACGAGGTGACGCTCGAGTTGGCCTACGACGGTCTCCTTGTGCAAATGTGAGGGCGCGCAGCTGGCAGCCTTGGTTCCAGCCGGGCCTAACCGCGCGCCCATGGAGATTTGCCTTTCGCCACGCTCAAGGTACGCAAGGAAAGTCGGCGGTTGGATTGATGCCGGCTTTTATAAGCCATTCCTTGAGTCGCGGGTCACGCGTGCCACTGGCGATCTCTGCAAGACACCGCAGGTCCGGAAGCGCGCAGTAGGCCAGAGTGTTGAGGTCGGAAGCGAAGTGGCAACCGCCAAACGCGTTACTGAACCCGAGCCCGCCAACAAAAGAGCGCACCTGGTTAAAGTCGAGCAGCGTGCACGGCGTCAGTGGAGTGGTGATTTTCGTCACCCCAGTGGCGACCTTATTGTCGATTGCAGCATCGATGGTAGAGCAGGGAGTTGAGTACGAAGGAGTGCAAGTCCCGGCGCCGTCGATTTCGTTCGCAAGCTCGCACTTGGCGACTTTGCCTCCGCAGGCGTCCAACTTGTTCGGAGCGAATACCGCCAGCGCCTTACCCGCTCCGGTGATCCGCTTGCTGCACGCGAGCACTTTGCTCACCGGTTGCACCGTGGGCGGCGGGGTACCGTCGGGGGTTACATCGATGTTGCCGAACACCGAGGAACCTTGGCCGGTCGTACACCCCCCGCCGCCTGGATCTTTCCAGGTGATGCAGTATTGCAGGTCCTGATCGAACGGACCGAGGGCACTGAAGTCGAGGTATTGCTCGTTTAGCGTGAGCGTTTGGCTGGCGATCAAGTCATTGCAACTGGTTCCGGTACCGACCCGGATGTCCACCTTCCCGTTGTTGGGGTTGGACCCGCAGGCCAGCGCCGACGCATCGAAGTGGAGACGGTTTTGGAGCGGCAGCGTAATCGTGCCGGGGTTGGCCAAAACGCCGGGCGACGCCTGGGTTAACGTGACGGTTGTGTGGCTCGGTCGCGGCAATGCGCCGAAGAATGTTCCTAATGGCTGCGCGTTATCGAACAACGTCCCTACGCGGGGAGCAACGCGGACGATGTCGGTGTCAACGACGTTCTCGATCACGCCGCGGATGCATACGACCAAGTCTTGTAAGTTCGTGCCGCCACAACCGTTGGGATTCCACGTACCGCAAGCTCCGGAGCTGCCGAAGTTCAAACCTCCGGGGGGGTTGGAGCACATGGCGGTGATCCCCATTGGTGTACAGGCGGTGACCACGTCCGTCACAAACTTGTCCTGCGCTTTTTTGAGCCCTTTGCCCACGGTAATGAGTTTAGCGGTGCAAGACGCGATGGCAGTGTCGCGACAGGTCTTCACGTCCTGCTGCTGGAGTTCTTCTAGCAAGGCGCACTTCAGCAACTTGTTGTAGCAAGAGAGAATGAGGTTCCTGCGCGTCTTCGCATACGCTTTTCCCTTGGCTGTAAGCTTCGTGTGGCAAAGGCGCGCGGCCTCCGCCTGCGGCGACAATGCATACGCCCCCGGGGTCGCGACCAGTGCGATTCCGAGAGCAAGTGCAACACTGAGCTTGAGCTGACGCACGGTACACCTCCCACTCACGAACTTCGAGATAATTTTCTTCCTGAGACAGCCGCTGCAGTCAAGATAAAGTGAGTTAGACGGTGCTTCGGCCGTGAATCGCTGAGTTGACGAGCTCGCGTTGTCGTTGAGAGGCGTCGCTCGGGTCAGCGACGAAAGAGGTACAGGATCAAGGTTAGGATGATGCTGATAAGCAGGCTCGTCATGATGGGGAAGTAGATCGTTACATGGTCCGTCTTGTAAAAGATGTCGCCTGGGAGCCGGCCGAGCCACGGTACCTTCCCGGCCAGGGTGAGCACAAGCCCCAAAAGCACGAGCATCACACCAACGAGAATGAAAAATCGACCAAGTTCCGGCACGGTTCCACCTCTGGTCTCGACTACCGCTTCGGTAATTTAGCGAACAGATCCGCTTGGCGTGTGTGCGAGGGTGGGGTGCGGCCTAGGGCTTCGTAAGCGAGGCGTGTCGCCACACGGCCACGCGGGGTGCGAGCCAGGTAGCCCTGTTGGATGAGGAACGGCTCGTACACGTCTTCGATGGTCCCCTGCTCTTCACCGACTGCTGCGGAAAGCGTGCCCAAGCCGACTGGGCCGCCATCGAACTTGTCGATGATCGTGGCGAGCAGGGTGCGATCCATGGCGTCAAAGCCGAACTCGTCAACCCCCAGGAGCCGCAAGGCTTCGTCGGCCACCGTGCCCGTGATCTTGCCGCCGGCCCGCACCTGGGCGAAGTCGCGCACGCGGCGAAGCAAGCGGTTGGCGATGCGCGGCGTACCGCGGGAGCGGCGTGCGATTTCCTCTGCTCCCGATGGATCGATGGGAACGGCGAGAATGTGGGCGGCACGGTAAACGATTTCGCAAAGCTCCTGGGGGGTGTAAAAGTCGAGGCGTAAGCTCACGCCAAAGCGGTCGCGCAGCGGTGAGGTGAGCAAGCCTGCGCGCGTGGTAGCGCCAATGAGCGTGAAGCGTTGCAAGTCGAGGCGGAGGGAGCGCGCGCTCGGCCCCTGTCCGATCAGCACATCGATTTTGTAGTCCTCCATTGCCGGGTACAAAATTTCCTCGACCACTCGACTCAGACGGTGGATCTCGTCGATGAACAACACGTCGCCCGCTTGCAAGTTCGTCAGGATGGCCGCGAGATCTCCGGGGCGTTCGATCACCGGGCCTGAGGTTGTGTGGATGTTCACCCCCATCTCGCGGGCAACAATATGGGCAAGGGAAGTTTTCCCTAACCCCGGGGGCCCCGAAAGCAGCACATGTTCTAGGCTCTCGCCTCGTTGCTTGGCCGCCTCGATCGCGACCCGCAGATTTGCCTTCACCGCCTCTTGGCCAATGTATTCGCTAAGCCGCTGGGGACGCAGGTTGGCCTCGAGGAGCAAGTCATCATCGCCCGGAGTAGCTTGCAAAACCGGCGCGCGAGTGCCGGGAGCCGTGTCTTTCGGCACGGTCGGGCGTGCGGAGGCGTGAAACTCGCTCATGCCGCCGCCCTCCGCAGGGCGTCACGAATGAGCGCTTCGAGCTCATGGTTGCCTGCCGAGCGAGCCTGCCGCACCGCTTCCGCCGCAACCGCCGGTTTGAAACCAAAGTTGACCAGCGCTGAGATCGCTTGCTCTTCAATTGGTGCGGGGAGTTCAGGGGCGGAGTTCGTCGTAGCGAAGTCGGCGTCCGGGGGAGTGACGCGCTCCCGCAACTCGACCACGAGCCGGGCAGCCATTTTCTTTCCCACACCCGGGATTGCCACCAGGCGGGCGACGTCCCCACTCGCGAGCGCGGCGCGTAGCTCGCTCAACGAGCAGCCCGACAAAATCGTCAGCGCCAAACGTGGACCGATGCCCGACACATTCAGCAGCTCGAGAAACAAATCGCGCTCCTCGGCGTCGACAAAGCCATACAGTTGTAGAGAATCTGCACGGACGTGGGTATGTATGTGGAGTCGCACGGGTGCGCCGACGTCGGGAAGAGCGCAAAAGCCATTCAACGAGAGGAACACTTGGTAGCCGACGCCGTGGACGTCGACGATGCACTGTGCAGGCGATTTGAATGCTAACCTACCCGCCAACCACGCGATCATGACGCCCGCCTTTTACCGTAGCCTCGGCTGCAGGGGAAGATCGCAGCCGCCAAGTCGCGGTAATGCTCGCTCCACTCGAGCAGCAATTTTATCGGCGGGAGGAGCACAGTCCTTGTTACGGGCCCCCTTATGCGGCCGCCGCGCTTACCTCTTGTGTCGGGTACGCACGAGGCTGCGGCTTGGCTGGATTTGCAAATGGCACACAGCGGCAGCGAGGGCATCGGCGGCGTCTTCCGCCGGCGGTTCTGGCAAGCCGAGAAGGCGCTGGATCATAAACTGCACTTGCGCCTTCGTTGCCCGGCCGTCGCCCGTGACTGCCAGCTTAATCGTGGCAGGCGCATATTCGGCGACAGGAATTCCGAAGCCACCGGCCGCCGCCAGTACCACGCCCCGTGCTTCTCCGAGACGAAGCGCCGCCTGCACGTTATTGCCAGCGAAGCCTTGTTCAAGACTCAGCTCTTGCGGGCGATACTTGCGCAAAAGCCGTACGAGTTCGGCGTGCAGTTTGGCCAGCCGCGTGCCCATCCCACCGCGGCACCGCACGACACCGCTGGCCACCCACAGTGGACGGCGTGGGTCACCGTCGACCACCCCCCAGCCGGTTGCCACCGTGCTGGGATCCACACCAAAGACACGCATACACGCCCGCGGGAAGCGCCGCATCTTAGCGGTCAGGCGCTCAGGCGTTGGAGTTCATCCTCGTCGAAGTCGGCGTTCGAGGCGACGCTTTGCACGTCATCATGGTCTTCCAAAGCCTCGAGCAGTTTCATCGCTTGCAAAGCGTCTTGCCCAGTGACCCGTACGGTGTTCTCCGCCACCATCGACACCTCGGCGTTAGCAATCGGTATGTTGGCCTGTTGCAATGCTGCCTTCACCGTCTCGAAGTTTTCTGGCGAGGTGAGGATTTCGAAGGTACCGTCCGTGTCGCTTACATCATCGGCGCCGGCTTCGAGAGCAATTTCCATGAGCCGTTCTTCGTCAACGGCGCCCTTGGCCACCGTGATCACCCCACGCTTCTTGAACATCCAAGCCACACACCCACTAGCGCCTAAGTTGCCGCCGGCCTTTTCGAACAAACGCCGAATTTCCGCCACGGTGCGGTTGCGATTGTCGGTCATCGCTTGCACCAAAATGGCCACGCCGCCGGGACCGTAGCCTTCGTACTGAACTTCCTCGTAAGTTGCGCCCTCGATTTCGCCGGTACCCCGTTTGATTGCCCGCTCGATGTTTTCCATCGGCATGCTGTGCTCCCGCGCAGTTTGCACCGCAGTCCGCAAGCGTGGATTGGCGTTGACGTCCCCGCCCCCGAGGCGGGCGGCCACCGTGATCTCCTTGATCAATTTGGTAAACAGCTTGCCCCGCTTAGCGTCCTTCGCTGCCTTCTTGTGGCGAATGGAATGCCATTTGGAATGCCCGGACATGACTCTGTGACCCTCCTCTGTGGGCGCGAACTCGAGGCGTTGCGCACCTCTGCCGCTAGCACACGCGACCGGCGGAGTAAACGGAAGCGGCAGTTCCAGAACTAGTCGCTCAGAACCAAATCCACCCAGTCCTCGGGGGCTTCCATTTGTGGATAGTGGCCGACGTTGGGCATGAGCGTGCAGCGCGTGCGCGCTAGCTGCGCCAATTTCTCCCCGATGGCGAGCACAGCGATGGGATCGAAGTCGCCCCAGACGACCCGGAATGGAACTCGGCTGCGCGCGAAGATGTCACGCCAGCGCTTAGCGTAGGTGCGCCGCTCTACGTTGTAGCGGGCAATCCGCCCGATGACGTCCAAGCCATGGTTCCACGGGATCCAGTAAGCGATTGCGCGGATGTCCACTTCGGGAGTTCGGCTCGGATCCGCCCACAGAAATTTGAAGCCTTGAGCAAACCGTTCAGGGTCGTAGGTGCGGGCGAACTCGGCAGCGCCCTCGTCCGTCATGAGCGCATATTGGATGGGGGTGAGGCGGGCGAGCTCGATGAGATGGCTCCCGTTACACATGACCAATGCGTCGATCTCGAAGGGGAGCTTGCCCTCCTCTTGCAGGCACAGCATTTCTACCGCCACCGTCAGGCCCATGTCGTGGCCGATCACCCGCGCGCGTCGCACGCCGTGTGCCGCGACAATCTCGCCTGCTCGACGAGCCTGGTCGAGCAGCGAGTAAGAAACCTCTGGCGCAGAGGGCTTGTCGGAGAACCCGAAGCCAAGGTGATCCCACGCGAGCACTCTGTGCCCGCGGGCCAAAATTTCGGGCAGGGCGGCAGCAAAGTCGTGGCTGCTCGAGGGGAAGCCGTGTACAAGCACGACATCCGGCCCTGATCCCTCCTGAACAACGAAAATATTATGGCCCTCGGGAAGCTGGAAGAAATGGCCGCGTTTTTGCCACTGCTCGAACACCAGGCTTACGTCGGGCGGCAGGTTCATAGTCGCTCTCTCTTTCGGCGCTTTTGGTCGGAGCTTAGCACTGCTCCGTCGAAGTCGAGTGAGCGGCTGCTGGGGGTTGGCTGCTCCCGTCTGCGTGGGAGCGCCGCCGTGAGGCGAAGCGCCGACTCATGACCCAAAGGAAGCGAGCGGGGCCAAAGAGTGCATATCCGTAAAAACTAACGAACAAAAATACTTGCGGCTCGGCAATCAGCAGCTTGATTAGCAGGATGGCAACCAGCAGGGTCCAGAATGGTTGTCGGCGCAGCAAGTCTGTTTCCTTGAAGCTGAAGTACGGCAGCGTGCTAACCATCAAGGCCGCCAGCCCGTACGTTACGAGCAACAGCAGCAGGTGTTTGTCCGTAGGACCGTAAGCCCCGAATCGGTAGAAGAGCAGGACAGTGGCGGCGATCGCCTCCGCTGCGGCGGGGCTTGGCAGCCCGAGGAAGTGACGCTTCTCGACCGAATCGAACTGCACGTTAAAGCGGGCGAGGCGAAGCGCCGCGCAGGTGAGATACAGTGCTGCAGCAAGCCAGCCCCAGCTACCCCACGGTTCCAAAGCCCAGCAATAAATGAGCATGGCCGGGGCAACGCCAAAGGCTACAAGATCGGCCAGCGAATCGTATTCGATCCCGAAGCGGGTCGAGGTTCGGGTCAGTCGCGCCACCCGGCCGTCGAGGGCATCAAAGATGTTGGCAATGAGGATGGCAACCGCGGCCACTTGGAACTCCCCATGAAGGCTGGCCACGATGGAATAGAACCCCGCAAACAAGCCACCGGTGGTGAGCAAGTTGGGGAGGAGGTAGACGCCTTTCCGCAGCGGTGAGCCGTTTTCCAGCGCGTGCAGCAGCGTGGTGCGGGAGCGCTCTATCGCCATTGCGCGACCACCGTTTCTCCCGCCCGCGTGCGATCGCCGGCTCGCACCGTGATCTCTGCGGTGCCTGCAGGGAAGTACAGGTCAGCGCGAGAGCCGAACAAAATCATCCCGTAGCGTTGGCCACGCACGACCTCATCGCCGGGCTCGACCCGGCACACGATTCGCCGCGCGATGAAGCCAGCAATCTGCACGAACCAGAGCTCATGGCCATCGGTATCCACCACATGCACAGCTGTCTGTTCGTTGTCTAGGGAAGCCTTGTCCGCAAAAGCGCGAAAGAATTTCCCAGGATTGTAATGAACGTCCACCACGCGGCCACCCCAGGGAATCCGGTTGACGTGCACGTCGAGCGGGGACATGAAGATGCTCACCCGCGTGGCTGGGGCGCGTAAGAAACGTTGATCTTCGATGTCCGCCACTTGAATTACCTTGCCATCGGCTGGTGCAACCACGGCGGTCGGGTCGTCCGGCGGCGTTCGTTCCGGATCGCGAAAAAAATTCACCACTCCAGCAAGCAGGAGGAGACCGAAAAGCGTGCCGAGGGTCCCAAAGAAGAGGCCGAGCACGATGGTCAACAACGTCGTGGCGAGAATATGAGGGATGCCCTCGCGCGCGAGCGGCAATCCTAAGATGCGCAACGGTTTCCAGGGGGCGGTATCGTTTGCGAAAACTTGGCCCACGTTGCGCCCCGTTAGCTCCGGGCGAGTTAGTTTTTGCTCTTATCGACGAGTCGGTTGCTCGCCAACCACGGCATGAGCGCCCTAAGCCGTGCACCGACCTCTTCGATGGGGTGTTTTGCCGCCGCCTTCCGCAGCTCGTTGAAATGCGGCATCCCGCATTCGTACTCGGTAATCCACTCTTTGGCGAAGGCTCCGCTTTGAATGTCGGCGAGGATTTGCTTCATCGCCGCTCGGCTCTCAGCGGTAATCACCCGTGGTCCCCGGGTCATGTCCCCATATTCTGCGGTGTTTGAAATCGAGTAGCGCATATTGGCAATGCCACCCTCGTAAATCAGGTCGACGATCAGTTTGACTTCATGCACGCACTCGAAATAGGCCATCTCCTCCGGGTAGCCCGCTTCCACGAGGGTTTCGTAGCCAGCGCGGATGAGCTCCGTCAGCCCTCCGCACAGCACGGCTTGCTCCCCAAAGAGGTCGGTTTCCGTTTCGTCCTTGAAGGTCGTCTCCAACACCCCAGCCCGCGTGCCCCCAATGGCTTGGGCATAAGCAAGGCCGACTTGTTTGGTGTCTCCACCGGGGTCTTGGTGCACCGCGAGCAAGCACGGCACTCCACGTCCCTTTTGGAATTCGCTCCGCACCAGGTGACCGGGCCCTTTAGGCGCCACCATAAACACGTTGATCGTCGGTTCGGGCACGATCCGCTTGAAGTGGATATTGAAGCCGTGCCCGAAGGCTAGATACTTTCCAGGCGTTAGGCCCGGCGCAATTTCGTTGGCATAAAGGGTCCCGGCAACTTCATCGGGAACCAGCACCATCACGATATCGCCCCAGCGCGCCGCTTCTGCGGTTTCCATGACCGGGAAGCCGGCCGCTTCCGCCTTGGGCCATGAACTACCACCGCGATGAAGCCCTACGGCGACTTCAATGCCGCTGTCCCGCAGGTTCTGAGCGTGGGCGTGGCCTTGGCTTCCGTAGCCGATAACGGCGACTTTTTTCCCTTTGAGGAATTCCGGGTTGGCGTCTGAGTCTTTGTAAACCTTCATCATGCGATGCTTTCTTCCTTTTCTCGTTGACTGTTCTCCGCAGGAGGGTGCAGTAAGCGTGCCCCGCGATGCATTGCGACTTTGCCGGTGCGGACAATTTCCAAAATCCCTAACGGGCGCAAGAGATTGATAAATGCGCTGAGCTTTTCCTCGTCGCCAGTGACTTCAACAATAAATGACTTGGGCCCCACATCGATCACTTTTCCCCGGAAAATGTCGACGATATTCATCACTTCGGCGCGTGTACTTTCATCTGCCCGGACTTTAATCAGCGCCATCTCCCGCTCAACATGTGCCGTCCCTGTGAAGTCACTGACGTAAATGACGCCAATGAGCTTGTTCAGTTGCTTTTCGATTTGCTCGACCACTCGGTCATCGCCGCGCGTGACTAACGTGATGCGGGACACGGTAGGGTCGAGGGTTTCGGCTACCGTCAGGCTTTCGATGTTGAAAGCCCGCGCGCTAAAGAGTCCAGCAACTCGGGAAAGCACCCCAAATTCGTTTTCGACGAGAACAGAAATCGTATGCCTCACGCTAAACCTACCCTTCGCGGCTACCCTGCAGGTGCAGCCGCGAACAATCGCCACCGCAGTGGGTCACGGGACGTTGACCGTAGCGGTGAAAACTACGCGCTCAAGGGTCGCGCACTTTGGCGGTAGCGCGCAAGGATTTCCATGATTTTATCCTTGCCCGCTAGCTTGAGCTTTTGCAGGCGCTTTTTTTCCACCTCTTGCTGCGGGGTCAGGTACAGCCGGCGGTTCAGCTCTGCCAGTTGGCGCTCGAGCTCCAGGTGCTCCTCGTAATAGCGCCGAAGTTCCTCGTCCTGGCCGATGAGCTGCTGGATCAACTCTTCGTCTTTCCGTTCCATGACAAGCTCCCCTTTCCAGCCAGCGAACGCCGCGCGTTCGATAGCCCAGACCGTGGAGACTGTCAAACCAACGGCGGGGATTGTTTGCTGGAGAGCAAGCGCCGCACACCTACGCGGTACGGCCTTGTTTCACTTGCGCTTCGGCCGGCCGCAGGTAGTGCGGCTCTTCGGGTGGGTCGCCGAGCGCGTGCCCCTGGCGTAACCGTTCTCCGGCCAGGCTGGCAACGATCCGGGCGCGCGGGGCCCATTCGGGAAAGGGGAGCACGCGGACCTGGTCTCCGAGTCGTTCTCGAAAGAGGGCTCCGTAAGCCTCTACGGCATCACCGATCACAACGCACGGATGAGTAACCTTGCTCACCAGCTCTTCGAAGGGCAGGAGTACTTCCGGCAACCAGGGTTGCAAAACCTTGCCTGCTGGGTGGTAGCCAGCCGCGTACACTTCCCCTTTGCGTGCATCGAGCACCGTCAAAATCGGTTCCTCTGCTGGCAGGGCAGCATAGGCTAGGGCCTCGAGCGTGGGAACTGCAACGACCGGGATTTTGCGGGCGAAAGCCAAACCCTTGGCCACGCTGAGCCCCACGCGCAAACCCGTGAAGGAGCCGGGTCCAACGGAAACCGCCACGGCATCGATGTCTGCGAGCGTGACGCTCGCATCTTTCAGAAGCGCGCGGATTGCCGGTAACAACACAGCCGCGTGCTGGCCTCGCGTCAGGCTCTCCCACTCAGCGATAACGCTTTCGTCTTTGCTCAGCGCCACGCTGGCAAGCCAGGTGGCTGTCTCCATTGCGAGGATGCGCACTTCTAACCCCAGCGTTGCAGCACGCGCGCGATATCGTTGTAGAACGCAAACACCATGAGGGCGAGCAACAAGATTAAGCCAACCTGTTGGGCAAGCTCGCGGTAGCGTGTGTCTAGCGGGCGACGGCGCACCGCTTCAATGAGGAAAAAGAGCAAGTGGCCGCCATCCAGAATCGGGACGGGCAGCAAGTTCAACACGCCCAAATTCACGCTGATTACGGCCATGAAGTTCAGCAAATACTCTAGGCCGAGCCGCGCTTGTTCCCCGGCAGCCTGAGCGATGAGGATCGGGCCGCCAATCTCGCTAGCCGGAATTTTGCCTTGGACCATCTTCGCCAAGCTCGCGAAGATGGTTGCCACCCACCAAGCTGTCTGCTGCGCACCCATGCGAATTGCACCGAGCGGACTGACTTCGATTTGGTCGAGGCCGCGTTCGATGCCGATCAAGTACGCTTTTCCCGTGACCTCACCGAACAAGTTCTTCTCTTCGCGTTCTTTCGGGGTGACGACGATTTCGAACGTCTCACGGTTCCGTTCAATGAGTAAGGTCAGCGCCTTGGCCCCGCTCTCCCGAATGGTTCGGGAAAGTTCTTCCCAGGTGGCGATGGGCTTACCATCAACCGCTTTGACCAAGTCTCCCGGGCGAATCCCGGCGGTTGCCGCGGGCATGTCCGGAACCACGTTCCCAACCTTAGGCGCCTCGGTGGGTACACGAGCTCCATAAACGGAGAACACGACGCTGAAGGCAACAAAAGCAAACAACAAGTTGGCAAATGGCCCGGCGAACACGATCGCGAAGCGCTTCCACAGGGGCTGGTGTTGGAAGGCAATGGAGCGCTCCGCCGCCGCAAGCTCCTCGTCAGGGTCCTCGCCCACCATTTTCACGAAGCCGCCGAGCGGGATGGCGCTGATTGCGTATTCGGTAGACCCAATTCGCTTGCCGATCAGAACCGGCCCAAAACCGATGGAAAATTTCACCACCCCCACCCCGCACCACTTGGCAACCAGGAAGTGCCCGAGTTCGTGAAACAGGATCAGTAAGCCCAACACAACGATGGCAGCAACAATGGTAGTGAGCATCGGCAAACTCTTTTAGCGTCTACGCCCCGCGTAACAAAACCTGATAGTAGTATACCAAGGCGGCGGGAAAAAGCAGGCTATCGATGCGATCCAGCACGCCGCCGTGCCCGGGGAAAATCCAACCCGAATCTTTGACGCCAAAGGCGCGTTTGAACAACGATTCGCAAAGGTCGCCGATCTGGCCGATCACGCCAATCGTCGTGGAGAGAAAGAGAATGTGGTTGAGGGGGACGTCACGCAAAATCAGGTAGTGGCAGGCGATCCCGGTAAGAATACTGGCTGCAACGATTCCCACGGCGCCTTCGATGGTTTTCTTCGGGCTCACCAGGGGAGCGAGCTGATGGCGGCCTAGGTACTTGCCGACAAAGTAACCGGCGGTGTCGCCGACCATGCCGAGCGCAAGGACGAAGACCACCCAATACGCGCCGTTTCCGGGCAGCCGGTGCAGCCAAAGGAAATGCGGAAGCAAAAGGCCGACGTAGAGAGCGCCCAAAATCGCCAAACCCAGATCCCGTAGGCCGGGCTCGAAATCGGAACGGCGAAACAGCACCCAGGTGAGTCCACTGCATAAAGCAGTGGTCACTGCGAGCGCGAGCCATGGGCTGGCCGGACCGCCCAACGCGCCGGCAAGAATGAGGCCGGTTAGGGCCACCACGAGGATTTGTTCCGCAGGCTGCCGAGCAAAGGCCATGTTGGCGATTTCCGCTGCCCCTAAGAGGCCGGCCACGAACACCAGCGTGGCCATCGGCCACGACACGGGAGCAAAGATCACTAGCAGCAGTAGTGGAATCGCGACGGCGGCGGTTGCCAGCCTAGCGCGCAGCACGCAAGCGCTCCCGTTGGGGTTCTGCGGGCACCCGGCCGAACCGGCGCTCGCGTTGCTGGTAGGCGATGAGCGCTTGGTAAAAATCGGCTTCGCGGAAGTCGGGCCAAAGTGTTTCCGTGACGTAAATTTCGCTGTACGCGAGAGGCCAGAGAAAGAAGTTGGAGATTCGCAGCTCACCACTGGTGCGGATGAGAAGATCTGGGTCGGGGATTCCCGAAGTGCTTAGGTAGTTCGCAAACGTCCCCGCATCGATTTGTTCTGGGTCGATCTCTCCCGCACGTGCAGCGCGAGCGATGGCGCGTGCCGCCTGCACGATATCCTCGCGACCTCCGTAGCTAACAGCGAGGACCACAGTCATGTCGCGGTTGTTGCGGGTAGCATCGACGGTCGCGCGCAGGTCGGCCTGCAAGCCTTCTGGAAGTCGCTGCAAATCGCCTACGGCCAAAAGCCGAATGCCGTTCTTCATCATGCGGTGCAGCTCGGTGCGCAAGTACCGGCGCAAGAGCCGCATCAACGCATCTACCTCTCGGCGAGGTCGTTCCCAATTCTCGGTCGAGAACGCAAACAAACTGAGGTACTCAATGCCGATCCGGCGGCTGGCCTCGACCACTGCGCGGACCGAATCTTTCCCCCGTTTGTGGCCTTCGATCCGGCTCAAGCCGCGCCGCTGAGCCCAGCGGCCGTTCCCATCCATGATGATGGCCACATGACGCGGTAAACGGTTGAGATCGAGGTTTTCAGGGAGCGGCCGAGAAGGCACCGAAATTACACCTCCATGATTTCGGCTTCCTTGTGTTTGAGCGCCTGGTCGATCCGCTCGATGTACGACTTGGTGAGCGCCTCTACCTTTTCAAGGGCCTTACGCTCATCGTCTTCCGCAATCTCCTTGTTCTTCAGCATCGACCGTAACCGCTCCACTGCGTCGCGGCGGTGATTTCGGGCGGAGACACGATACTCCTCGCATACCTTGCGCACGTGCCGCACAAGCTCTTTGCGCCGCTCTTCAGTGAGCTCGGGAATGGGAACACGGATAAGCTTTCCATCATTGACGGGATTCAAGCCCAGGTCCGATTGCTGGATGGCCCGTTCGATCTCGGAAAGGAGAGAGCGATCGAAAGGCTGGATAACCAACAAGCGCGGTTCGGGTGCCGAGAGGGTGGCAACCTGATTGAGCGGAGTGCGGGCGCCGTAGTAGTCAACACTGATACCGTCCAACAACGCTGTGGTCGCCCTCCCAGTGCGCAAACGTGCCAACTCTCGCCGCAGGGCTTGGACCGTTCCTTCTAACTCTTGTTTCAACTTGTCGAGAACCGCTTCGACTTCCGGCATGACCCCACCTCACCCATGGACAATGGTCCCAATGCGTTCTCCCATCACGGCCCGCTTGATGTTTCCCGGTTTGCGCAGGTCAAATACCAGGATTGGTAACCGGTTGTCCATGCACAGCGAAATGGCAGTGGAGTCCATGACTTTCAAGTTACGGTTCAGGCACTCGATATAGCTAATCTCCGGAAACTTCTTGGCATCCGGGAACTGCTTCGGGTCGCGATCGTACACGCCATCCACCGTCGTTGCCTTGAGGATGATTTGGGCACCGATTTCCACGGCGCGCAAACTTGCGGCGGTGTCGGTGGTGAAGAACGGATTGCCGGTGCCGGCAGCGAAAATCACAATACGCCCTTTTTCCAGATGCCGCACCGCCCGGCGTCGAATGTACGGCTCTGCCACTTGTTGCATGGCAATGGCGGTCATCACCCGCGTCTTAACCCCCAGCCGTTCCAGGGCGTCCTGAAGAGCGAGGGCGTTGATGACGGTCGCCAGCATACCCATGTAGTCGGCGGTGGCGCGGTCCATGCCTTTGCCTGCACCTGCCATCCCGCGGAAGATGTTCCCGCCGCCGATGACGATTGCCAGTTCGCAACCGAGATCGTGAACGTCCTTAGCCTCGGCGGCGATGCGCTCGAGGACTTTGGTGTCGATGCCGTACGATGCGCGGCCGAGGAGCGCCTCACCGCTAAGCTTGAGCAATACGCGGCGGTAGCGAAGCTGTGGACCTTGGTCAGATGGTGCGGCAGAGTCCACGGCGTTCACGCCAATCGCTCACCCTGCCGCCGGCGACGACTCCGAAAGCTCGCCTAACTGGAAGCGAGCAAAACGGCGCACAACAATGTTCTCGCCAATGCGGGCGATGGCATCCGTCACCAGTTGGCCAACGGTTCGATCGGGATCCTTGATGAATGGCTGCTCGAGAAGGCAGGTGTCGGCAAAGAATTTCTCCAACTTTCCTTCGACAATTTTCTCGATTACCTGTGGAGGCTTTCCCGATCCAGTAGCTTGTGCGCGGTAAATGTTTCGCTCCGCCTCTATGACCTCGCCCGGCACCTCCTCGCGCCGCACCCAACGTGGGTTTGCGGCCGCCACTTGCATGGCCAAGTCGCGCACGAGATCCTGAAACTCGCTCGTGCGAGCGACAAAATCCGTCTCACAGTTGACCTCGATCAACACGCCGATTTTGCCTCCGGCGTGAATGTAGGAGCCCACCATCCCTTGGCTGGCGGTTCGCCCTGCCTTCTTTTGGGCAGTGGCCAAACCTTTTTCCCGCAGGATTTGAATGGCCTTATCCATGTCGCCGCCTGCTTCGGTGAGCGCTTTTTTGCAATCCAGCATGCCGGCGCCGGTGCGCTCGCGTAATTCGCGCACCTGTGCAGCACTGATTTCGCTCATCCCACCACCCCCTCGGATGCGGCTTCCTCTGCTGGGCCGCTTTCTTCCTCGCCGCTTGCCGTCGGCGTTTCCATCTCGCTTGCCTTGGCTTGCTCTTCGCGAATTTGCTTGCCCTCGATTACCGCATCCGCAATTGCGGCACAGAAAAGCCGGATGGCTCGAATCGCATCGTCGTTCCCTGGGATCTTGTAGTCCACCATGTCGGGGTCGCAGTTGGTGTCGATCACCGCCACCACGGGGATGCGCAGCTTGTTTGCCTCGCGTACGGCAATCTCTTCCTTTTTCGGATCGATGACAAACAACGCATCGGGCAGTTTACGCATGTTTTTGATCCCGCCCAAAGCAGCGAGCAACTTATCGCGCTCGCGCTGGATGCGCAGCATTTCGCGTTTGGTCAGAGCTTGCACCATGTTCTCGTCGGCGAGAATTTCCTCACACTTTTTTAACCGGTCTATGCTCTGCTTGATGGTTTGGAAGTTGGTCAACGTCCCCCCGAGCCAGCGGTTGTTGACGTAGAACATGCCACAGCGCTCGGCTTCTTCGCGCACTGCGTCCTGCGCTTGCTTTTTCGTGCCGACGAACAGAATCGTACCGCCGCGCGCTGCCACGTCGCGCACAAAGGCATAGGCTTGTTGGAAGAGCTGCACGGTTTTCTGCAAATCGATGATGTGGATGCCATTGCGCGCTCCGAAAATGTACGGTTTCATTTTCGGGTTCCAGCGACTGGTTTGATGGCCAAAGTGCACTCCGGCCTCGAGCAAGCTTTTCATGCTGACGTCCGCCATACCCTCAAGTCTCCATTCGTTCCGTGAACCGAGCATGCGTATCAGAAACGGCTCCTAGCGTGCAACCCGAGCCGCGCGTTTCTGCCCCTGCCGGTCGTGTTCGCGATAGACCGGGCATTGCCAGATCGGTGACGCGCCTAAGTGGGGAATCGAGCAACGTCCTACTCGTGCTGGAGCGAGCGGTCGCTGCTTTGCAATCGGGCTCGGCGTACCTTCCAGGGCATTGCGCGGCGTCCTGCTCTCTCGCGGGCCGTTTTCTTGTGTCCGGGTGCTCGAGCGGAGCAAGCGCCGCGGGAGCGCTGGGAAACTTTTGTATTGCTTAACGTATCTGGTAGATATATGGAGCGATTCGATTTATGGCCGCACGTTCCAATAAGACCCGTCTGGCTGTTCTCGGCTTCCTCACCTGGGGGCCGATGAGCGGGTATGACATACGGAAGGCGATCAGTCAAAGTACCCGGTTCTTTTGGTCGGAAAGCTACGGCCAAATTTATCCGGTTCTGCAGCAGCTTGCCCGCGAAGGGTTAGCGCGGGCACGGGTGGCCAGGCAGGGCCGGCGCCAGCGGGTGGTATACGAGATCACGCCAACGGGCCGTGCGTTTTTGCAGTCGTGGCTCGCGGAGGCTCCGGAGGAAGCCCCGGTACGTAACGAGCTCTTGCTGAAAACCTTTTTTGGTCGCCATGGCATTCAGGCTCGGCTCCGCCAACACGTCGAGGCGCTACTGCATCGCATGGCAGCCGTAGAGCAGGAGCTGGCAGGAATTCGCAGCCGTATCGAGGCGGTCGATCACCCTGACGCGCCCTATTGGCTCCTCACGCTGCGCTTCGGGGAGTTACAGCTGGACGCGCAACTTGCCTGGTGCCGGGAAGCGTTGCGAATGCTCGATTCAGTGGTCCCGAAGGAGGCAAACGCCACGGGTCGCCGGGGCCGCTCCTCTGCACATGTTCCGGGGGATCAAAGCCCGAGTGAGCCCGTAAGAAAAATCAAGTTGGGAGGGCAGAGATGAAGAAACTTTGGGGAGCCCTGCACGCTGAAGTGACACGGCGGAGCTTCTTGCGCCTTTCGGCAGCAACAGCGGCGGTGGTCACCGCCGGGGGATTCGGTTGCGGGAACGATGGCGAGGGGGCGGTTGAAGGACCGCCACTCGTTGTGGATCCCAACCAGCCGTGGTGGTTGCAGAATAACTTCGCGCCGGTGTTCGACGAGCGCGACGCGTACGATCTCCCGGTGCGCGGCGCTTTGCCTCCAGAGTTGAACGGAACCTACATCCGCAATGGCTCGAACCCTCAGAAAGCGGACTCTCCCCATTGGTTTTTCGGCGATGGGATGCTGCACGGCGTGCGTATCGAGAACGGCCGAGCCGTTTGGTACCGCAATCGTTGGGTGCGCACCCCGTTGTTCGAGAAGGGAATCTCGTTTGGCGACCCCTCCGTTCCCCCAATCGGGCCAAATAACCAAAGCAACGTGAGTTGCGTGTACCATGCAGGAAAGCTGCTCACCTCGGGGGAGGTCGGCTATCCGTTCCTCATCGATCCCAACGATTTGTCGACCTTGGGCAGTTACAACTTCGGAGGCCGCCTGCCCACTTCGTTTACTGCGCACCCGAAAATCGATCCAGCAACCGGGTGGATGCACTTCTTCGGGTATTGGTTCTTGCCCCCGTACCTGACTTATCTGGTGGCGGACGAGAACGGGCAGGTCGTCCATAGCCGCGAAATTCCCGTGAGGCGCACGACCATGATCCACTCCTTTGCGATCACCGAGCGGGATGTGGTGTTTTGGGAGCTCCCGGTCGTCTTCAGTTTGGAGGCGGCCCTCGCCGGGGCGAAAAATCCGTTTTCTTGGGACCCGAGTTACGGCGCGCGCATTGGCATCATGCCGCTGGGCGGTGAGCCGTCAGAGCTTCGCTGGGTGGAGATCGAGCCGTGTTACGTGTTCCACGAGGTCAACGCTTACCGTGATGGTGATGACGTGGTCGTCGACCTATGCCGGCACGACCGCATGTTCGACGGCGGCGACATCGACGACACTAAGCTGGACATTCGTCGCTGGCGCATCAACACCGCTGGCCCGCAATTGTCCTTCCGCGAGGAGATCATTGTCGATCGGGAGTTCGAATTGCCGAGTCACGACCGCCGCTTCACCGGTCGACCGCATCGATACGGTTGGTTCGTTTACACCCGCGAGCACCCGCACACGGTGGATCTCGCCGGGATCGGGATGATCGATTACCGGACTGGGCGGGTGCGCGTGTGGGATCCGGGCCGCACCCGCCATGCTGGCGAAGCCTTCTTCGTGCCCGGTGGTGCCGGCGAAGGCGAAGGTTGGCTGCTCTCCTTCGTGCACGACCATTGGAAGGAGGAAACCGTGCTTGCGGTGTTCGATGCCCAACGGGTCGATGCCGGGCCGATCGCCGAGATCGTTATGCCGCGACGGGTTCCCTACGGATTCCACGGAGTGTGGATTCCGCGTCCGGCTTGAGCCGCCGATGGATCTGGGGGCACCTGCTAACTCCAGGTGCTGCCTTTCCCCTCCGCCCTCCGTCGCGCCGAACTCACGGCGGCCGGGAGGGCGGTTGTCGGATTGCGGTGCGGCCAAGGGTTAGCCTGCAAGGAGGGTGGCACAAGGAGAAGCGTTGTCCCTTAGACCGCGGATGTCGAGGTTTTGGGACTGATAGGATCGAACAGCGGCAGCAACGTGCGTTTGCTGTGGTTCGAGACTAAAAATCCGCCACTTTTAGCGAGTAGACGGGTCAGATATGCGCGTGTGGCGACATCTCGAGCGGCTTGGACGGCGGTTCCGCAACCCCGTGGTCACGCTCGGCAACTTCGACGGGGTGCACCTCGGCCACCAGGCGATTGTTCGGCGCACGGTCGAGCGCGCACGAGAGCTCGGCGGCACAGCACTGGCGCTGACCTTCGAACCCCATCCAGTCGCCGTCTTAATGCCCGCGCACGCCCCAGCGCGCTTAATGGATTTGCACACCCGCGTAGCCTGTTTGCTCGAGCTTGGCTTGGACTATGTGGTGGTTCAGCGCTTCACTCCTGCGTTTGCGGAGATCGAGCCGGAACCCTTCGTTCGGCAGTGGCTGATCGAGAACTTGGGCGTGCGCGGAATTGTCGTTGGCCACCGCGTGCGCTTTGGTCACTTTCGCCGCGGTGATGCGGCACTACTGCAGCGCGTCTGTGCCGAGTGCGGGGTCGCTGTGGAAATTATTGGCAAGGTCGAAGTGTGTGGCCGATTGGTCAGTAGCAGCGCCGTCCGCAGCGCCTTGCGAGAAGGCAAACTCGAACTTGCCAGAGAGATGCTCGGCCGACCGCACACCTTTGCCGCACGTGTGGTGCGCGGCCACAACCGGGGGAAGACGCTTGGCTTTCCCACCGCCAACCTAGACATTCGCGGTTTGGTATTGCCGCCTGACGGAGTTTACGCAGTGGAGGTGTGCTTCGACGGTGAATGGCGGCCGGCCGTGGCGAACATAGGGAACAACCCGACTTTTGGCGACCAAGACCGCAGCCTCGAAGTGCATGTGCTGGACTTTGCGGGCGACCTTTACGGCCGCCGCCTGTGGGTTCGCTTCCTTCGTTTTCTCCGCGGGGAGATTCGGTTTGCCAGCGTCGATCTGCTAGTAGAGCAGATCAAACGCGACATCGCCGACGCTCGTCGGGTCTTTTCTGCTCAGGCATGAGTTTCTTGCAAGAACGCTTTGTCGTCGAAGAACAGGCACAAAAGCAGCGGCTTGATCGTTATCTGGCTTCTCTTGGCCGCTGGGGGTCGCGCGCGCGGGTGCAGAAGTTGATTGACGCTGGCCAAGTGCTGCTCGATGGGCAGCCCGCTCGTGCCCGCTACCTGGTCCGGGCAGGACAGATGATCGAGGTGCGATGGCAGCCGCTTGAAGAGAACCTACAGGTGGTGCCGCAGCCCATGAGCCTGAACGTGGTGTACGAAGACCAGTGGATCCTGGTCATCGATAAGCCGGCAGGCTTGGTGGTCCATCCGACCCCCACGCATCATGAGAGCACGCTCGTGCACGGGCTGCTGTACCGTTGGCAGGGACGCCCCGAAGGGCTCGACCCCCTGCGGCCAGGAATCGTGCATCGGTTGGACAAAGACACGTCCGGACTGATCGTGGTGGCAAAGGACCCGGAGACGTTAACCTCTCTTGGCCGTCAGTTTCAGCAACGCCAGGTGGAGAAGGAGTATTTGGCAGCCGTGTGGGGGATCCCCCATAGGGCGCAAGGGACGGTCGATGCGCCGATTGCTCGCGACCCTGTGCACCGCAAACGCATGAAAGCCGTGCGCCAGGGAGGACGAACAGCGCGTTCAGCCTACCGGGTGCTTGCCTCTCGTTCCCCGGTGAGTTTGCTTGCGGTTTTTCCCGAAACCGGACGAACGCACCAGATTCGCGTGCATTTGGCTCACATTGGCCACCCTATCGTGGGCGATACCTTGTACGGACGCGCGCGCAAATTACCTCCGGGGATCGTGTTGGAGCGACACGCGCTCCATGCAACTCGGCTCCGGTTTGCGCATCCAGTGACCGGTGAACCTTTGTCCTTTCACTCGCCGCTGCCGCCAGACTTGCAACCGCTTTGGAATTACTGCGTGGGGCCGGCGGACGCACCTTAGGGGTCTTCCAAGCGGAAACGTCGCGGTTGGTTGGCATCCTCAGCGGCCAGCTTCGCGGACTGCTCGGCGCAAGAGTTCATCCAGCCTTGGCCGGTCGAGGTGGCAAGCATCGAGAAGTATCAGCCGCAGATTCTCCGCAATGTATGCGGGCTCTAGAGAGAGGCGCTCCAACGGGGTGAGCGTTTCGATCTCGAAGTTCGGTGGGTTCCCTTGCGCTGTAAAGGTCGCGAGTTCCACCCACGAGCCCCCGGGGCCACTTACGAATTCGATTGCCAGCCGCTGCGGGGGATTGGGCCCGCGCGTGTTGCGGGTACGCTGGCGCCAGAGCCGCTGTTGCACGCGTTCGAGCGCACTGACGTAGTGGCGAGCCGAATTCGCACCCGGGCGCTCGGCCGGCCAATTCGACTCTTCCTTCTTGCGGATTTCCGCCACCACCCGTTTCATGAGGACGGTTTGCAGGAGCGTTTGCACCACCGTACTCCCGTTTCGTAGGAGCAAACGCACTTCTCCGATGGTTGCGTCCGCAGCCACGATCGGGCACCGATGCACGATACGCTCCGTTGTTGTGGTGGCATCGGCGATCACCGCCACCGCAGCAGAAGCACAAATCAACAACCAGGATCGTAGGGCGTTTATCATCGGCGCAGGAGAACCAACAAACACGCTGGCGTGACCAACAAATCGTACATCAGGGCGAGAAGCAGCGACACGCCGGTGAAGAGAGAAAAGTAAATGGTCGGCAGGAAGCTGCCAGCCACGCCTACCCAGAATCCGGCAACTACGACGAGATTGTTGGCAACGAGCGCGGGCCCGGTCTCCAACGTCGTTCGCTGAGTGGCACTCCGTGGCTCTGTGTCCGACAGGTTTACTCCGAAGGCGCCGATGTAGTGCACCGTGTCGTCGACCACGAGGCCCATCGCGGCTGCGGCAATCATTGCTGTGCCGGTGCTGAGGTCGATGTTCAGAAGCCCGAGCAAGCCCGCGGTGGCTAAGATCGGGAGGATGTTGGGAACGAGCGCGACTACGCCCATTTGCACGGAGCCCAACGCTATGGCCATCAATAGACCGACGAGGACAAAGCTGAGTGCGAAGCTTTGCACCTGTTGGCGCACAAGCCGGTTCGAGTCGCGCGCCATGTGATAGAGCGGCCCAGTAACGCGAACCTCGTACTGAGGACCGAGAACACGTTGAGCCGAGGCGAGTAATCGCTCGGCTGTTTCACTGGTCGGCGCCGTGCCCAGGGCGCTCAATCGCACCTGCACTCGCGTGGCGGTTTGGTCGGTGGAGATCAGCCGACGAACGAATCCCTGATCTGGAACGGCGCTCAAAAAGTCGAGGAGCTCCTCCACCGCGTCGTCATCGTGGGGCAGAAGCGGATGGGGCAAGCGATACTCCGCAGCATAAACGTGGCGCAGCAGCGTGGCTAAGCTCAGCGCTCCCGTGACGCCAGGCTCTTGCATCGCCGTTTGAGCCCAAGCGGCGATGCGTTGCCAGTCGGCCGCGTGCGCCAAGCGGGTGCCGTCGCGGCGCTCGATCCAGAACTCCAGGGGATAGGGCCCGCCGAGATGGCGTTCGATCCAAAAGGTGTCCTCGCGCAGCGGGGCCCCAGGCTTGAGGAAGCGAACAAGATCGGTGTTGTTCCTCAGCCGAAAAACGCCCAAGCCAACGGCTACGCCGAAAGCCACCCCTACAACCAGCACGGCACCTGGCCAGCTTCCCGCAACACGCCCGCACAGCGCGAGGAAGGGGCGAACCGCGCGCGCCTCCAAGTCGATTCTTGGGCGTGTCCTCGCAGGGGGTGCGAGCACCACGCTGGCACCGAACGGAACGAGCCACATCGCCAGAGCGAAGCCGATCAGCGTCCCGCCAGCGGCAGCGAGGCCGAACTCGCGCACTGCCGGCATAGCGCTGGTTGCCAGTGCGGTGAAACCCGATGCGGTGGTGGCCGCACACAGAAAGCAGCGCCAGAGCAAATGGTCGAGCATCGCCCGCACGCGGGTGGCCGGTTGGTGGGGAGCATCATCGCGATAAAGCCAGAAGTGCAAGAGGTGAATGCTGGGAGTCAGGGCAAGCACCAGCAACACCGGGGGCAGGAGAGCGGTAATGGCATTGACGCGAACGCCAAGGAGCGCCATCGCCGCTTGGATCAAAAGCACGGTGCTGCCCGCGATTGCGAGCGGCAAGAGCACCGCAACCGGGTGGCGGAAGTAGACCCAAAGCATGGCCGCGAGCACGAACACGGCAATGGGCAAGAGGATGCGCTCGTCACGCTGGATGTATGCGGTCACGTCGTGCTTTTGCACCGGCACCCCGGTGAGGTGGGCGGTGACCCCTTCCGCACGAAGACTGTCCAGAACCTTCCGCACCCCGCCGATGATGGCTTCAGCCTGCTGCGGGTGGCTTGCTTCTTCGCCGAGGGAAACCCATGCGCCGGTGGTCTTGAGGTCTGCCGAGACGAGGTAGCCCACAAGTTCGGGCATGCGCTGCACGGTTGCTGCAAGCTCCTCCTTCACGCCCGGCCGTTCGTAAGGCGGGGGGATCAGCGGTTGCACGACCGCACCAGTCTCGCCAGCCACCACCTGCAAGGCGTTGGTTAGGGAGAACACTGCCCGGACTCCGGGCACCTCCCGCAAGCGTTGGGTGACGAGGGACACCCTGCGGAGGCCAGCCGCCGTCGCTAGTTCTGCATCCTGCCAAGCGACGACGAGATCCTCGTCGCTACCGAAGAGGGAACGGAATCGTTGTAACGTGGCCAGGCGCTCGGCATCCGGGATGTTGAGCGATTCGTTGGCGTGGTCGACCTCGAGAAACTGGACCGACCAGACCGCGACCCCGAGCACAGCCGCGAGGCCTGCGATCGGGATCCAACGCCACCGTGCAAAGCAGAGATTGAGAACACAGCGAACGAAGTACCTCCGCATAAGCGCCACGGGTGCCGCAGGCCCTCAGGGCGTGAGTCCTTTGCGCTCCCACTCGCGTTGGCGCAATTCGACGCGACGAATTTTGCCACTCACTGTTTTTGGCAACTCGGCCACAAACTCGATCTCCCGTGGATACTTGTACGGCGCGGTTGTGCGCTTGACGTGTTCTTGCAGCTCGCGCACAAGTTCAGCGCTGGGCGCGACCCCGGCGCGCAGCTTAACGAAGGCCTTGACGATGGCGCCACGCTCGGGGTGGGGGCTGGCAACTACGGCCGACTCCAGCACCGCAGGATGCTCGAGCAACGCGCTTTCCACTTCGAACGGGCCGATCCGGTACCCAGCGCTAATGATGACATCGTCGGCCCGGCCGACAAACCAGAAATAACCGTCCTCGTCGACTCGAGCACGATCCCCGGTGATGTACCAAGGGCCACGCCAACAGGAGCGCGATTCCTCCGGGTTCTTCCAGTACTCCTCGAATAGCGACGGTGTTCGACCGTGTAACGCGACGTCACCAACCTCGCCGGGTCCGACCTCGTTGCCATCGTCGTCGATCACGCGGACGTCATGTCCCGGAAACGGCCTGCCCATCGAGCCTGGCCGAATTTCCATGCCAGGGAGGTTGGCGACGAGCAGCGTTGTTTCGGTTTGCCCGTAGCCATCGTGAATTGTAAGGCCGAAATGTTCGCGCCAGATGGCAATGACCTCGGGATTCAACGGCTCACCGGCGCCCGTGCAGTGGCGCAGGGCCGGAAGACGATACTGCCGCAAATCTTCTTTAACCAGCAACCGGTATTCGGTCGGTGGGGCACAAAACACGCTGATGGCGTAATCCTGCAGGAGGCGCAGCTCGCGTTGCGGCTCGAAGCGACCTCCGTACTGGAATACCGCCGCACCGGTACTCCATGGTCCGAAAAGCACTCCGTACGCGGCCTTCGCCCAGCCAGTGTCGGCGGTGGTCCAGTGCAGATCGCGGGGCGTCAAATCAAGCCAGTAGAGACCGGTGTAGCGGTGGGCCCAAGTGTACGCGTGCGCGTGCAACACGGCTTTTGGGTCCTTCGTGGTACCAGAAGTGTAGAAACAAAGCGCGGGTGCGTCGGCGCGTGTGGTTGGCAAGCTTCCGTGGTCTTGCGCGGCCGCAAGCAAATCCGCCCACGAATGCCAACCTGGTGCCGTGCCGTCGATCAACACAAAGTGCTGCAAGGAGTCGCATTCAGCGCGGACCGCTTCCACCTGCTCCACGCACGCCAGTTCGCTGACCAGTACGCGTGCGCCACTGTGCTGGGCCCGGTACCGAATGTCTTTAGCGCGCAGGCTCGTGGTGCACGGGATCGCCAGCGCACCAGCGCGCAAGGTGCCGAGAACGGCGAAGAACCACTCGGGGCGTTTCCCCACAAGAACCATGACGGCGTCGCCTTGGCCTACCCCGAGGCCCTGTAAGGCGCGGGCAAAACGGCAGCTTTGCCGGTAGACATCCCAGTAGGTGAAGCGCCGTTCCTCACCGCTCTCGGAAACCCAGTACAGTGCGAGCCGGCCGCGATCTCGTGCCCAAAGCCCAACCACATCTTCTGTGAAGTTAAAAAAGCTCGGCGGGGTCCAGCGGAAGCTCCGGTAGAGCTGTTCATATGTCATCGACGGGTGTCCTCCTTCTTTGCGCCACAGGCAGATAGGTCGTGTGCTCCGCCTTTTGTCGCGGAGAACCCTGGGATACAAGGGGCGGCGTTATGTCCAAGATGGAAGGCGGAGCCGAGCTTCGGGAACCTCGGGAGTGGGGAGCCCTGGCGATAATCCTATTGCTAAGTTTCCTGGTTGTCGGGGCCATTGCGTGGCTGCTGGGGCGTGCCCCTGGAAGCGGAGGTGCCCATGCGCCGTTGTTGCCCTCACTGAATGCCAGTTTGAATGCAGCGACCACCGTGTGCTTGCTGTTCGGCTGGCGTGCCATTCGGCGGCGGGAGATCGACCGGCACCGCGGTTGGATGTTGACGGCGGTCGTGCTTGCGGCAGCCTTTCTTACGTCTTACGTCGTCCATCACCTGCAAGTGGGATCGGTTCGCTTCGAGGGCCCTGGATGGCTGCGGCTGGTTTATCTTGGGGTCCTTCTCGTCCACGTTGTACTCTCGGCAGCAATTGTGCCGTTGGTCATGCTCACCCTGTGGCGGGCGTGGCGCGGTAATTTCGCTCGGCACCGCGAAGTCGCACGGTGGACGCTACCCCTGTGGCTCGTGGTCTCGGTGACCGGCGTGGTTGTATACGCGATGGTCTACCACCTTAGCCCGATCGTGCGGTGATCCGGGCGATCGCGATGAACCCGCGGTTGGCGAAAGCATTTCCCGGAGTGCCTGTTGGCCCGAGCGCAGGCTGCCTTCCGGAGATACCTAGTCGCCCTCGGCAGCGACGGGGAGTCGCGGCGATTTCTGATTCGTTCCCACCGATTCCAACGATTGCCATGAATTTCGTCGCCTCGGCTATTACCAGGGTCGGCCGGCGAAACGAGGTCGCGGGTGGGCGCAGTGGGTGAGTCGCTGCGCATTTTCGGTCCGTGACGCGTGGCCATTACACCGGCCGGTCTGGGTGCGAAGCGGCGCGACCACACCTGCCACAGTTCGTCGTGACGGCGGGATTCACCGGTGCCAGCTTAATGCTTGGGCTTGGGGTCGCGATGCCGCTTCGAGCTTAGCCGACTCGGGTCGATCCCGAGCGAGCGGACCAAGCGACGGAAGTTACTCGTGGTCACTCCCATGATCCGCGCTGCGGTCGTGATATCGCCATGGCTAGCGTGCAATGCCGCGGTCACGTGGGCGAGTTTGTACGCGCGCACCGCCTGCGAGAGCGGCTGTGCCAGGTTGACGCGAAAACCCTCGGGGTCACCCGAGCCGGATGCAGAAAGCAAGGGCAACGCGGAGCGTTCGCGCAGCACCGCGTCGACCGCGGCGGCGTCCACACTTCCGCCGACACAAAGTGCCGAAAGCGAAAAGATCACGCTGCGGAGCTCGCGGACGTTGCCTGGCCAAGGGTATTCGAGGAGTCGAGCCGTCGCCTCTGGGGACCATCGCGGTGCGTCGTGTTCCGAGAGAACCTGTTGCCGAAAATGGTCGACTAACAGCGGGATGTCTTCTACGCGTTGACGCAGCGGCGGTAAGGTGATCACGACACCCTGCAGCCGATGGAAAAGATCCTCCCGAAAAAGTTGCTGCCGGACAAGATCCGTTAGCGAACGGTTTGTGGCTGCGACGATGCGAATGTCCACATAGCGCACGTCGGTACTTCCCAGGCGCGTGATTTCTCGCTGCTCCAGGATGCGTAAAAATTTGGCCTGTAAGCTGGGTGACAGCTCAGCCACTTCGTCAAGAAACAGTGTGCCCCCGGAGAGACGTTCGAGCCAACCTGTATGTGTGCTGATGGCACCTGTGTACGCTCCCCGTTCGTGTCCAAACAGCTCGTTTTCCGCCAGGTGCTCGGGGATCGTAGCGCAATTGAACGCGTGGAAGGGCTCGTCTTTCCGCGGACTCAAGGCGTGCAATGCACGTGCGAACAGTTCTTTGCCCGTTCCAGTCTCGCCCAGCAAAAGCACGGGTACGGACAGCCTTGCCGCCTTGGTCAGCAGTTCGATTGCTTCGAGGAGTGCCGGGCTCCGGCCCACGATGGCTCGAAGCGCAGGATGGTCATCAGCCCTTGGCCATTCACGACGCGCACGCGAACTGACTGCGCGAAGGAACTTGCCGGCACCCATTGGTGAATCCTCAGCCGGCTTGCCGTCCACCACCCCCTCGGCAGCCGAAGCCTTCGACAGCGAGGCCAGGTGAAGGCCGCGGCTTTGCAAATCTACATTGTGCCAGAGTGTTGCGAGCAACAAGGGAAGGGGTTGCAGGAGGGCAACCGTGCCCGCCGGCGGATCGTCGTCAGCCAGACCGAGAACGAGGAAGCCCCCAAACACCCCAAGGCGCGGAACCGGTAGGGAAACGAATGTGAGAGGGCGAGCGCCCGCGGCCTTTTGCCCGCTGAGTTCCAGGCGCGCCGGTGGATGGCGGAAAGGGCTCTCTTCGTTCGCAACCGCACCTGCTACGGTAAGTTCGGCGACCGTGGTGCTCCCCTCCGACCGAAAGTTCGATGCCAGCTCGGCGCGGCTGGCGTAGAAGGAAAATAACCGGGGACCGTGAGTGGCATCCAAGCGGAACAGTTTGGCGCCCAAGGCGCGCCGGTAAATAGCTGCCGCGTGCACGAACGGGAGTTGGCCCACAGCCTCGACCAGGAGCTGGGACACCTCTTCCGGAGTTGTTGCAGCCCGCAATTTTTGTGTGTTGAGAAACTCAGGCCAAGGCGAACTCAGCTCATCCAGCTCCGCCGAGTTGTGTCCGTTTTCCACTGGGTTGCGGAAACGCAGGAATGCGCCATAGCCCACAAGCACAAATCCACCGACAGTGGCGGCCGCCAGCTCCACGGTAACCCATCGCGCACTCAGCAACGGTGGGCTGGCGAGAGCAATCACGATGCTGGCGGCGATCCACACGCACAGCACGCCGCCGCATACAGCCCCAGCCAGTCGGCGGACTTCCCGGTGGACGTGCAAAAATTCGTGCCGAGCCGCAAAGAAGGCCAGCACACACAAAAACAAAACGTTTCCTAGGGAGCCGGCGGGAACAACCGGAAAGCCGAAAGCCACCAGGTAGTTCGACAGCGCAGCAGTGGAGAACAACACGGCGCTCAGGAGCCACACCCGAGCCCCTAGCTTCTGTTCGTCTGGCGTTGTGGAGCCCAGCCGTACCCAACACCAGTACCCGGCTATGCCTAGACAAAGAGCTGTGAGTAACCCGTGGAGGGCAAAGAGGACCGATGCCGCGGGACCACTCCGCATCACTCCCCAGCCATGGTCTACGGGAGTGCCCAGGGAAATCAGCCCGCCGAGTTGAGCGAGGAAACCGGCACCGCCTAGAACGTAAGCGGCAAGCAGCAGTCGCTTAGATATGTTGCAGTCCTGGTGATGGGTCCAACGACAAGCCACATGAAGCGCCGTGGGCGGTATCCAAAACAACACCAGCGTGGAGAGCTCCAGAAGCGGCTCCCACGCGAGCCCTACCTCAGGAACGCTCTGCAAGCCCACACAAAGGCTCCACGGCAGGATCGTGGCGAGCAGCAGCAGAGTGACCAACGCTGCCGCGCGATCCTGCGCCCCCACCAACAATGTTCCCATGGCAATCAGATTGCCCGCGGCTGCTGCCAAGCCGAGTTGCACCAAGGCGATGCGAAGCCCAGCCATCGCTCCGTGCCCTCCAACGTTGCTCCCCTTCGTTGTGCAAACTAGCCGTTCGGAACTTGCCTTAATGCCCACCACGCCTGGTCCGTGTTACTCCTTGCGACCAGGCACAATCATGACTGCGAATCCACTTGGCCTCCGCCCAGTGCGCCCATCACAAGCCGGCAGGCTTATCCCGCAGTTGGCGTGTTCAAGTCAAGTCGCGCCGCTACCCGCGCTTTCGTGAGATCAAATTCTCGTTCGGCGCAATGCGTTCGCAGCCTGGGTGTGCTATGGCGGCTCGCGCCATGAAAGTGCGAGTGGAAGATGTACGCCGGTTGCCCCCGCAAAACATCGAAGCGGAGCAATCAGTCCTCGGCGGAATCTTACTCGACCCGCGCGCTCTCGATCGCGCCGTGGAAATTTTGGGGGTGCAGGATTTTTACCGGGAGACGCACCGCAAAATCTTCCGCGCCATGCTCTCCTTGAGTCAGCGTGGCGAGCCCGTTGACGTTGTCACGCTAGCCAACGAACTGGCGGTGGAAGGGGCGCTCGATGAGGTTGGTGGCGCCGCGTACTTGGCGGAGCTGGCGGACAAGGTTCCGACGGCCGCGAACCTGGCGTACTACGCTCGCATCGTTCGCGAAAAAGCCATCCTCCGGCAGATCATCGAAGCAACTACCGAGCTGGCGGCGCGCGCCTACGAGATGCGATCAGGGGAGGTGGACGACTTTCTGGACCAAGTGGAGCACCGGATCTTTGAGATTTCCGAAAGCCGGGTGCGGCCGCAATTCGTTACGATGAACGACCTCATGTTCACTGCGGTCCACACGGTGGAAAGCCTCTACGAACGAAAGGGCCTGATTACCGGTGTGCCCACGGGGTTTCTCGACTTGGACCGCCTCACAGCTGGTCTACAGCCATCCGACCTCATCATCGTGGCGGCCCGCCCCTCGATGGGAAAGACGGCGTTTGCACTCAATGTGGCGGTCAACGCCGCGCAGCAGGGTGACGTAGGAGTGGCGATTTTTTCCTTGGAGATGTCGAAGCAGCAACTTGGATTGCGGATGCTCTGCGCCGAGGCGAGTGTGGACAGCCAGCTCCTGCGCACGGGGTTCTTGTCGGCACAGGACTTTCCGAAGATCATTGCGGCTGCAGATCGGCTGAGCCGCCTGCCCATTTACATCGACGACACCCCCGGGCTTACGGTACTCGAGTTGCGCGCCAAGGCACGCCGACTGAAGCGGGAGCAAGACGCCAAGCTGGGCTTGGTCATTGTGGACTATCTCCAGTTGATGCGCTCGCACGAGCGGATGGATAACCGCGAGCAGGAAATTTCCAATATTTCTCGCTCCTTGAAAGCGCTGGCCAAAGAGCTGGAAGTACCGGTGATGGCCCTCTCGCAGCTCAACCGCCAAGTGGAGTCGCGCTCGGATCGGCGGCCCATCATGGCAGACTTGCGCGAGTCCGGCGCAATCGAGCAGGACGCCGACGTGATCCTCTTCCTTTTCCGCCCGTACGTTTATGACAAAGAGGCCGACGAACACGAGGCCGAAGTGATCATCGGGAAGCAGCGCAATGGCCCGGTAGATGTTGTGAAGCTAACCTACCTTCCGCAGTACACGCGCTTTGAAAACCGGACGGAAATGGAAGTCGTTGTGCCGGTCGAAGACGAGCTGTGAGGGAATGCGTGCCGCACTTGCTGGTCACCAATGACGATGGAGCGGATTCCCCGACGTTGGGGCCCTTCGTGGAAGCCCTGTCGCACTGGGCCGATGTGGCTGTGGTCGTGCCCGCGCGGGAAAAGAGCTGGATTGGCAAAGCGATCACACGTTTCGCCCCCGTGGCTGTTGAGTTAACAAGCCGCAACGGGATTGCTTGGGCGGTAGTCGATGGCTCTCCCGCCGATTGCGTGAATCTCGCCGTTCATTCCTTGGGTTGGCAGCGTCCGGACGTGGTTGTGTCGGGCATCAACCTCGGGCTAAATTTTGGCTCTGCTTTTGTGCTGTCGAGCGGCACGGTTGGCGCCGTGCTCGAGGGATGGATTGCCGGGCTTCCGGCCATCGCATTTTCCATGGCCATTCCCAACGACGCATTTGGCGTCCAAGGCGAAGCGCGCAACGCGGTCGTCGGCCAGTGCGCGGAACGAGTTGCGCACGTCGCGAGCGAGATTGCTCGAACTTTGTGGGAAACAGGTTTTCCTGACTCCGTCGACGTATTCTCGGTGAATCTTCCCGCGGAGGCGACATTGAACACCCCACGGCGGGTCACGACCGTCACCCGCACTCGCTACGGCCCGCTGTTTATCGCCGACGGGTCCGGCCGCTTTCGCCATCGCTTTAGCTACCTAGAGCCGCTCGAAGACAATGGTGACGTGGCCGTGGTATCCCGGGGTTATGTGGCGATTACACCGCTGCGAATCGATTTTTCCGCCACGGTGCCGCCGGGTTTACGCGCGCGGTTGGAACGCTGAGCAACGCGAGAGCGTCTGGATGCACACACGTTGGTTGCTGTGCCTCATCACGCTTGTTGGCCTCGCCGGGCGGGCGTTTGCCGAACCAGGAAAGCCAATTCTCACCGTGTATTCGTCGCTCGGTGCCGATCCACGCGGCGGATTCGCATGGGTGGAGGAACGCCGCGTCGTCAGCATACAGCCCGGCTACAACCGCCTTTGGTTGGAGCCTTTGCCCGGCGGCGTCGATGCCGGATCCCTGCGTTTGCTCATCGAGGGTGAGACTGGCTGGTTGCGCTCGCTGGCGCAGACCTTTCGCTCCGGTGTTGGTGGAGGACAGCCCCTCGTGGCCCTTTATGTGGGTAAACCAGTCCGGGTGCTCGCAGGGGGCAGGAGGGAGCGCTGGATCAGTGGCACCCTGGTGCAGGTGAGTCCACAACTAGCCGTTCGCGACGAGCAGGGAAGGCTGCATGTGCTTGCCCACGTAAGCGCGGTCGAGATCGATCCCTCGGTCGCAGCGCCGGTCCGAGCCGGTGTTGTATGGGAAGTCGAGTCTGAGCGCGACGGTCAGGCGCCCGTGCTGCTCCGCTATGAAACATCAGGCCTCAGTTGGCGCGCTGAGTATACGGTGACCCTCGAAGCCGGAGACAGCGAAAACCGTGGCCGAATGGAACTGGCAGGCGCTTTCGTGGTGGAAAACCACACGGAGGTGTCGTGGAGCGAAGCACAGTTGTACTTGGTTGCTGGGGAGGTTCACCGCGCTGCCCAGGGAGCGCAGCCCATGCTCTGGCAGCGCGAGGCGACTGCGATGATGAAGAGCGAGGAGGCGGTCAGGGCCCAGCCCGCGGGCGAGTATTACGAGTACGCTGTTCCGCGACCGGTGTCGCTTGTGGCGGGATCGCTCGTTCGACTCGAGTCACTGGGTACTGCTCGTGGCGTCCCGTACCAGCAGGAGTTCGTTTGCCGCAACCGTGGTGTGGAAAGTCTCGCCGGCCGTGCTGCCCCGATTCTGGAGCGGGAACCGGGCGGGGGAACCGTTTTGCCGGTCGAGGTATTCCTGCGGTTCCGCAATGTGCAAGAAGACCGTTTGGGTATACCCTTGCCCGCAGGCGTCGTGCGCATAGGCGAGTGGCGTGCCACCGGGGCGCACAATTGGCGCTTTCTTGGGGAGGCGGAGCTGCAACACGTGCCCGTGGGGGAAGAAGCGGTGGTGCCAGTGGGCAATGCGTTTGATGTGGTTGCAGAGCGGAAGCAGAAAGATTTTCTCGTAAACAGCGAGCTGCGCCGCTTGGAGGAGGAAGTCGCGGTGGAGATCCGCAACCAAAAGCAAAAACCCGTGCAGGTGCGGGTGTTGGAGAGCTTGTATCGCGCGCAGCAATGGGAGATTACTGCCAGCGATGTGAAGTATGCGAAGAAGGACGCCCGCACGATTGAATTCGTTTTGGATGTGCCTGCCGCTGCCCGCAAGAGCGTAACGTACCGAGTACGGTACAGTTGGTAGGACGCGGACAGGTGGAGATGACTCGCCAAATGAGGGCCGAGGTGTCGTGGAGCGCGAACGCTTCTATATCAATGGTCAATGGGTAGAACCCAGCACGCGGGATCGCATCGCAGTGATCCACGCAGCCACAGAGCAGACCATGGCCACCGTCCCCGCGGGGTCTTTGGTCGACGTCGACCGCGCCGTCGAGGCGGCGATGCGTGCCTTTCCGGCATGGGCGGCAACAGCCCCACAAGAGCGGGCGCAGTTGTTGGAAGCGTTGGCGGAACAACTGGCGGCGCGCAGCGAGACGATTGCACAGACGATTACCGCTGAAGTGGGCATGCCCCTGAAGCTTTCGCGAGCGATTCAAGCTGGTCTCCCGCAGGTCGTGTTGCGCTCCTACGCTGAGCTGGCTCGAAGCCATGTTTGGGAAGAGCGCGTGGGCAACTCCATTGTTTTGCGGCAGCCCGTTGGTGTGGTGGCAGCAATTACGCCGTGGAACTACCCGTTGCACCAGGCAGTGTGCAAAGTTGCGGCGGCGCTGGCCGCTGGTTGCACGGTGGTGCTCAAGCCCAGCGAACTCGCTCCGTTGACGGCATTTTCATTGGCTGAGGCGTGTGAAGCAGTGGGGCTCCCCCCAGGGGTGCTTAACGTGGTCACGGGCTACGGCCCGGTGGTTGGCGAGGCGCTCGCGCAGCATCCTGGCGTGGATTTAGTGTCGTTCACGGGATCGACGCGGGCGGGGAAACGGGTGGCGGAGTTGGCAGTGCGCAGCGTGAAGCGCCTCACTCTAGAGTTGGGCGGCAAAAGCCCGTGCGTCGTGCTGGAAGACGCCGATCTTGGGAGGGCCGTGCAGTCTTGTGTGAACGAGTGCTTTTTGAACTCCGGCCAAAGTTGCAACGCCTTGAGCCGTTTGTTGGTGCCCGCGGATCGTTACCAGGAAGCGGTGGAACTGGCGCGGGCGGCAGCGGAGCGTTTTGTGGTTGGGGATCCGTTCGACGACCGCACCAAGCTTGGCCCGCTGGTTTCGGCTGCGCAGCGGGAGCGGGTGCGGAATTACATCCGGTCAGGGATTGCAGAAGGGGCTCGACTGGTGACGGGTGGCGTGGAGCCTCCTGAGGAATGTCCACGCGGCTATTTCGTGCGGCCCACGGTGTTTGCCGACGTAACCCCACAAATGACCATTGCGCGCGAGGAAATTTTCGGCCCCGTGTTATGTGTTTTGTCATTTAAGGATGAGGAAGACGCCGTCCGGCTGGCGAACGATACGATCTATGGGCTGGCAGCGGCGGTTTGGTCGCGGGACGCAGAACGCGCGCAGCGAGTAGCGGGGAGAATTCGCGCTGGTCAGGTCTCTGTCAATGGTGGACGTTACAACCCATTGGCACCGTTTGGCGGTTTCAAACAGTCCGGATTGGGTCGCGAGTTGGGCAAGTACGGATTGGAAGAGTTTGTCGAGTTGCAAGCGCTGCAGTTGTGAAGCAAGCGCTGCCGCTCCCTGGCTTAACAGAGAGCGCGGCTAGTGGCGCCCCTGGATTCCCTCGTGTAACATTTGTGGTTCCAGTAAGTCATGGCGGACTCCTTCATTCGCGTTGTCGGTGCGTTTCAAAACAACCTGCAACACATCGACATCGACATACCTGTGAACGCCCTGACGGTGATTACCGGGCCGTCGGGTTCTGGCAAATCGTCGCTTGCTTTCGATGTGCTTTACGCGGAAGGCCAGCGCCGCTACGTGGAGACCTTTTCCGCCTACACGCGGCAGTTCTTGGAGCGCATGGACAAGCCCTGCGCCGAGCGCGTGGAAGGGATTTTGCCGGCAATCGCCATCACCCAAGGCAACACGGTCAAAACCACCCGCTCCACGGTAGGGACCATGACCGAGTTGCACGATCACCTGAAACTCTTCTGGGCTAAGCTAGCGGTACCCTATTGCCCCGAGTGCGGGGTCTCGATGCAACCGATCACGGCTGACGAGGTGGTGGCCGAAATTTTGAAGAACCCCGATGGCACACGGTTCCTGGTTGGGTTCGAAACTCCCCTGGCACCCGATTTACCTTGGGAGGAAGCCAGGGCTGGCCTGCAAGCCTCGGGCTTTCATCGGGTGCTGGTAAACGATGCCGTGCGTTTGCTCGAAGAGGTAGAGGAGCCAGTGGCTTCTTCACTTTTTGTCATCGTAGACCGCTTGAGCCTGCCTCTGCGCGACAATTCGCGACTGGCGGATTCGGTGGAGCAGGCGTTTCGCTGGGGCAGGGGGCGCATGTGCGTGGCGTACCTGGAAAATTCGCTCCGCGTGGTTCGCTATTCGAGTGAACGGGAGTGCCCGCAATGTCAGCGGAAAGTTCGGGAACCGGTGCCCAATTTGTTTTCGTTCAATAGCCCGTTGGGTGCTTGCGAACAGTGCCGCGGGTTTGGGCGGATTATCGATGTCGACTTGGACTTGGTCATTCCGAACGACAGCCTGTCGATCGAGGAGGGGGCGATTAAGCCGTGGACGACCAAGTCGACCGAATGGGAGCGCAGCGAGTTGGAAGCCTTTTGTGTGCGGCGCAAGATTCCCTTGCACCGACCGTGGCGAGAGCTCACCCCCGAGCAGCGCAACTTAGTCATCGAAGGTGACGACCAATTCTTCGGCGTCAAAGGCTGGTTCCGTTGGCTCGAGGGACGCACCTACAAGATGCACGTGCGTGTGTTCCTGTCGCGCTACCGCAGTTATCGGTTGTGTCCAGCGTGTCGCGGCGGTCGACTGAAGCCTGAGGCAACGTGGTATCGCATCGCCGGACGAACCCTCGTGGATGTGCAACGGATGAGCGTAGACGAGGCGCACGGGTTCTTCGGCTCATTGGAGTTCTCCGGTTCGGGCGACGAAGTGGCGCGGATGGTTCTCCGCGAAATCCAACAGCGGCTGCGTTATCTCCGCGAGGTCGGATTGGGCTATCTGACCTTGGATCGGCCGTCGCGCACGCTCTCAGGCGGGGAGCTCGCGCGGGTGGACTTGACCACCGCTGTCGGCTCCTCGCTGGTGAACACCTTGTACATCCTTGACGAACCCTCGGTAGGACTGCATCCGCGCGACAGCCGCCGACTGGTGCAGATTCTGAAGGAGCTGGTGGCCAAGGAGAATACCGTAGTCGTGGTGGAGCACGACCCGGAGATTATCCGGTCGGCCGACCACGTGATCGACTTGGGGCCGGGTGCAGGCCGGCAGGGCGGACGCGTTGTGTACACGGGCCCGGTGGCAGGATTGCTGCGCTCGCAGCGCTCGAGCACGGGCGCCTTTCTGGCTGGTCGGCGTTCGATTCCGATTCCCCCCAAACGCCGGAAGATCTTGCCGGATTTGTCGCTCACCGTGCGCGGGGCTCGAGAGCACAATTTGAAGAACATCACCGTGCGGATTCCCCTTGCACGCTTCGTGTGTGTCACAGGGGTGTCCGGTTCGGGAAAGTCGACCTTGGTTGAGGACATCTTGTATCGCGCCTTGATGCGGCACTTGGGGAAGTCAGGAGAGCGCCCGGGTGCGCACGATGGCATCGATGGCGTCGAGCGGATTCGGGCGGTGGTGTTGGTGGATCAAGCGCCGGTGGGGACGACCCCGCGATCCGTGGTGGCCTCGTACGTGGGGGCCTTCGAAAGCTTTCGGAATCTCTTTGCCGCAACGCCGTTGGCCGCTTTACGCGGTTACGATGCCAGGGCGTTTGCTTTGAGTACCGGCGTCGGTGCATGCCGCACTTGCAAAGGGGAGGGATTCGAGAAGGTCGAGATGCAGTTCCTGTCCGACGTCTACCTGCCGTGCAGCGAGTGCGGTGGCAAGCGCTTCGTCCCGGAAGTGCTTGAGATCCAATATCGTGGCAAGAACATCTCTGAGGTCTTACAGCTCACCGCTGCCGAGGCGCTGCAGTTCTTTGCCGACGAGCCCACCGTGCAAGCGCGGTTGCAACCATTGTGCGATGTCGGTCTCGATTATCTGCCCTTAGGGCAGCCGTTGAACACGCTCTCCGGAGGAGAGGCGCAGCGCCTGAAGTTGGCCGCCGCCCTTAGTCAACGGAGTGCTCCGCACACGCTGTACATCCTCGATGAACCGACGATCGGATTGCACTTGGGCGACGTGGACCGGCTGTTGGCAGCGCTGCAGCGCTTGGTGGATGCGGGTCATTCGTTGCTGGTCGTGGAACACAACATGGAGGTCGTGAAGTGTGCTGACTGGGTGATCGACCTCGGGCCCGCGGGGGGCGAAGCGGGCGGTTACGTGCTTGCGGAAGGTACGCCAGAAGACGTTGCTCGGACCGAGGGTTCACCGACTGCACCTTTTTTGCGGCAGGCGCTGCAAGGGTTATCCTCCGCGGTTGCGGAGGCACCTTCTTCCTACGCGCTGGTGCGCAAAGAAAGTGCCGCGGTGCCACAGCGGCGCGGACAGATTTGCGTTGTCGGAGCGCGGGAGCACAACTTGAAAAACATTCACCTCGAGCTGCCCCGCGATCAATGGATCGTCATCACTGGCCTGAGTGGATCGGGAAAGTCGACCCTGGCCTTCGACATTCTCTATGCAGAGGGCCAACATCGGTACGTGGACAGCCTCTCCACGTACGCGCGCCAGTTTGTCGGCGTACTGCCGCGGCCCAATGTCGATCTTGTTACCGGCATTCCTCCAACCGTCGCCATCGAGCAGCGGCTCAGCCGGGGCGGGAAGTGGTCGACGGTGGCGACGATGACCGAAGTCTACCATTACCTGCGCCTCCTTTATGCCAAGCTGGGCGTGCAACATTGCGTGCAGTGCGAACGGCCTCTGTCGACCTTGAGCCGATCGCAAATCGAGTCACGTGTGCGCCAGTGGTTACGCTCTGGGCCTCTGACCTTGCTGGCCCCAGTGGTGCGGGGACGCAAGGGATCCTATCGCGCGTTGTTCACGAAAGCGCACCGCGCGGGCTTCTCACGCTATCGGGTGGACGGGCAGTGGATCGACTTTCGGCAGGTTCAGCCGCTCGAACGCTTTAAGGATCACGACATCGACATTGTGATTGCCGAGCTCGCTGGCAACGCCGTCCGGCAGGTGCACGACGCTGTGGAAACTGCCCTTCGGTACGGGGCAGGCACGTTGATTGCCGTGCGCGATGGCGCGGAGCATGTGCTCAGCGAGCACCTTTATTGTTCGGAATGTGGGCTGGGGTATGAGCCGCTCGACCCGCGCATGTTTTCCTTCAACAGCAAGCGGGGGGCTTGTCCGAAATGTTTTGGAGCAGGCAGCCTCGTGGACTTCGATCTGGAGCACGCCCTCCCCAGCGCGACGGCAGTGGGTGTGGCGTTGAAAAATCTGTTTCAGGAAACGGACGAGGCGTTATGGCGTGCCTGTCAGCGGTGGGGGCAGAAACATCGCGAGATTTGGCGGGCACCTGCGGGGCAACTGACGCGAGCGCAGTGGCGGGAGATTATGGGAGAGGGCGACGGTAGTTTGCTGGCGGTGTTGCGAACCTTCGCGGTCGCGAAGGGGGAGGAAAGCGATGTTCTGGCCGGCCTTTTGCGCGAGCGTCCGTGCAGCGAGTGTGGTGGGAGTCGCCTTCATGCGCGTGCCCGAGCGGTGCGCTGGCACGGGCAGGCGATCTGGGAATGGACAGCGCTGTCGGTGTCGGCCGCTCGTTCTGCGCTCGCGAGAATTCCGGTCGGTGCCCGCGAGCAGCAAATTGCGAGCGCCGCATTGAAGGAAATCTTCCCGCGTCTCGAGTTCCTGGCTGCGGTTGGCCTCGGCTACCTCACGTTGGACCGCAGTGCGGATACGCTTTCTGGGGGTGAAGCGCAGCGGATTCGACTGGCGGCGCAGTTGGGCTCAAATCTTCGTGGTGTCTGTTACATCCTCGACGAGCCCACCATTGGCTTGCATCCGGCGGACAACGACCGTTTGCTTGGTGCCTTGCGGCAGTTGCGGGACCGCGGCAACACCGTCATCGTGGTGGAGCACGACGAGGCGACCATCGAGGCCGCGGACTTGGTCGTGGATTTAGGCCCTGGCGCCGGGACCCACGGTGGGGAAGTGGTGGCCGTAGCACCGCCGACGCAACTGCGACGGATTCCCCAATCTCTGACAGGAAGATTCCTCGGCATGTCGCGCCGCCGCATCGGACCGGTCCGCGACGTCAGCGCTCTCCCGCGCATCCAAGTCCGCGGCGCGTCCGAGCACAACTTGCGGAACATCGATGTCGACATTCCGGTGGGTGCCTGGACTTGCGTGACAGGGGTATCCGGTTCCGGGAAGTCGACGCTGGTCCGTGACGTGTTGTACCGTGGGCTGCGGCGCCAGCTCGGCTTGGTTGCGGCACCGCCGGGTCGCTACCGGAAAATTGTCTGCGAGGGAATCACGCGCGTGGTCGAGGTCGACCAGACACCGATTGGCCGCACTCCACGGTCGATCCCCGCCTCGTACGTGGGCGTTTTCGATGCCATCCGCAAGTTGTTTGCCGGTACCCCCGACGCGCGTGTGCGTGGCTACACCGCAAGCCGCTTTAGCTTCAACGTGCCGGGCGGCCGGTGCGAGCAATGTGGCGGCCAAGGTCGCATCCGCATGCAAATGGCCTTCTTGCCCGATGTGTTTGTGACCTGCGACGGATGTGGCGGACAGCGGTACAACGAGGAAACGCTCGCCGTACGCTATCACGGCAAGACCATCGCCGATGTCTTGGCAATGACGATCGAGGACGCGGCGCAATTTTTCGCTGCGGTGCCAGGGATCAGTTCAACGTTGGCGCTCATGCGCGACTTGGGTCTCGGTTACCTGACCCTTGGCCAGGGCAGCAATACGGTTTCGGGAGGAGAGGCGCAGCGACTGAAGTTGGCTTATGAGCTGGCGAAGTCGAGCGTGGCGCCCACGCTCTACGTACTCGACGAGCCCACCACTGGGCTCCATTTTGCCGACATTGAACGCCTCATCGAGCTGCTGCACCGGCTGGTGGACCGGGGGCACACAGTGGTCACGATTGAGCACAACTTGGACATCGTGAAGGAAGCCGATTGGATCATCGACCTTGGCCCTGGTGGCGGCGATGCCGGCGGAGAGGTGGTTGCGATGGGAACAATTGCTGAGGTGTTGGACGTCGAACGTTCGGCGACCGCTCGTTACCTGCGCAACTTGTTGGCAAACGAACAGGCGCCAGTTGCGCGCGTTGCCTCCGAGTGATCCCATTCGGGTCGTTGCCTACCGGGGAGCACACCTAGCTTCGCGTGCCCGGGGGCTGGCCGATCGGCTCTCCCCGCGCGTTTTTCTCTTCCAGGAGTTGGATGAGTTTTTCCGGCCCGTCACGGCTCACGATTTCCTGGAACTGTGAGCGAAAGTTGGCCACCAAGCTCGTCCCCTCGATGATCACATCGATGACTTTCCACTGGTTGCCAAGCTTTCGCAGCCGGTAGTCTACGGCGATCGGTTCGCCTCCTTGCGGTCGGAGGATGCGGGTTTTGACGGTCCAATCGCCGTCTGGCTCCTGTCGTTCCCCGACGACCTCCGCGCGCTCGTTGTTGTATTGATCCACGTTGCGCCCATAGGTGAGCGAGAGGTGTTTACGGAACTCCTTGACAAAGCGGCTTTGCTGTTCAGGCGACAGCCGCTTCCAGTTGCGCGCCAAGACCAGCTTGGAAACGGTATCGAAATCGAAGCGCGCTGAGGCGATCTCTTCGATCTGCTGGCGCTTTTGCTCGCTGGTCCGGGACGAATCGCGAAGCACGGCGAGCACTGCGTCGGCCGTTTGTTCGATCACTTGCCGCGGCGTTTCCTGGGCAAGAGCAGAGGTTGCTGGGAAGGTGCTCAGAACCGTAACGGCAGACACGGTTAGGCCGGCCACGAACCACAAGCGCCTTCGCACAACGTTCATCGCTCACTCCTCGATCCGGTAGAAATCTTCGCCTGGCCCCGAATCTTCCCGCTCGTTTCGAATTTGGCGGGCGCGCCGCTGCAAGTAGGCATTCCGTACTGCAGCATAGTAGTCCAGCGAAGCTTCTTTCAGCTCCCTCACCGCATCCAGAACCTGGGCGCGGCTGTTCACCACTTGCACGGTTTGCGGACCAATCGTGAAGCGGATGTCGGCAAAGAACCAGTACACCGTCGCAATCGAATCCACCCCGTAACCAAGCGCATCGCGCGGCGTAGAAGGCCCGATGAAAGGGAGAACCAGGTACGGTCCGGCCGGAACCCCCCACACGGCGAGAGTTTGCCCGAAGTCTTCGTCGTGCTTATCGAGACCCCATTGGCTGGCCACGTCGAACACGCCGACAACGCCGAAGGTTGTGTTTGCGATGAAGCGAGCAACATCGACGGCTGCGTCGTGCGGCTTCGCTTGCAGAAGATTGTTCGCCGCCACAATCGGCGTGTAGGCATTCTGAAACACGTTGGCGATCGATTGCTCGACGCGATCAGGAATCGCCCGATGCCAGGCCTTAGCGATTGGCTCGAGCACGTAGCTGTCGAGCGTATCGTTAAAAGTGAAAATCGCCCGATTGAACCCTTGCCATGGGTCGGCTTCCTGTCCCCAGGCAGCGCCGCGGGGCGCGAGAATACAAAAAATGACCAGTCCGCAAATAAAACGAGCTTGAAGGCTCATCTCATTCACCACTTGCGCCTTGGCGCGAGTTCGCGTTGTTTCCCCCGCCGCGATCCAAAGAGTAAATGAACTTGCCGATCAAACGTTCCAGGCTCAGCGCCGACTCGGTGATCGTAATTACGCCCCCGTTTTCCAAGTAACGATCCTCGCCACCGACCTGTAGAGAGATGTACTGGTCGCCGAGCAGACCGGCAGTCACGATCGAAGCACTCGTGTCAACGGGCAGCTTAAGCTCTCGGCGTAGGTCCATTCGGACCCGCGCCCGATAATCGTTATCCAAAATGATGTCGACGACTTGCCCGACTTTGACGCCGGCGATGACCACCGGAGCTCGCGGTTTCAGGCCACCAATTTCGTCGAACGATGCATACAGGGTCAGGCCGCCTTGGTTATGGAAGGTCAGCCCACCGACGTTCATTGACAGGTACGCTAACGCCGCAAGCCCGGCGAGTACAAACAAACCGACAATGAGGTCTCGGCGAGGTGATCGATTCATGGCAGCCCCTTACACGCCCCACAATGCAGTGATGATATAGTCGAACAACAGCACCGATACCGATCCAACCACCACCGTGGAAGTTGTTGCGGCACTCACGCCTGCCGAAGTGGGATGGCAGGTGTAGCCGCGGAATGTGGAAATCAAACCGACGAGAATACCGAAGATGAACGCTTTCAGGATGCTTCCGAGTACGTCGTCGCGGAAATCCACCGCGTTCTGCAAACTGGAAATATAGTTCCCCGCGTCCACACCCATGAGTGCTACGCCCACGAAGTAGCCGCCGGCGAGCCCGCAAACGATGAACAGGGCAGAGAGCAGCGGCATGGCAGCGATCATGGCGAGTGTCTTCGGTGCAACGACCAGGTGAACGGGGTCGATTGCCAGCATGCGCAAGCCATCCAGTTGCTCGGTAGCGACCATTGTGCCGATTTCTGCCGTTGTCGCTGAGCCGGCGCGGCCAGTCGTCAGAAGTGCGGTCAGTACTGGGCCAAGCTCGCGAATCAGGCTCAGGCCGACAACAGCCCCGAGCGATTCCTCTGCGCCGAAGCGAACGAGGGTGTTGTAACCTTGCAAGCCCAGCACCATGCCGACGGCAGCACCGCTCACGCAAATAATTAGCAACGACAGCACACCGATGTTGAACAGCTCCGCCATAAACGCGGACACACGCGGCGGTGGCGTGACCACGGCACGGGTGACATCGATGGCAAACCACGTGATCCGCCCCAGTTCCGCAACAAAACGAACTGTGGCAAAGCCAATGTCCTGGATTACCCTGGTCATGGTTCGTTACCACCGTTGGACTGGCGTATGTTGGGGTTCACGGACCCCTTCTTCATGAATCTCCTCGTTGAAGAAGTCGGCAATTTGTGGATCGGGGTTGTTGGCCAGTTCTTGTGGAGGCCCTTGCACGGCTTGATGGTCCCACAGCAGGACCACATGGTGCGCCATGCGCATCGTGGACGGGATATGGTGTGAGGAAACGATCATCGTGATGCCCCGTTCTTGGTTGATGCGGCGCAGCAGCGCCTCGATGCGCTTGACGGAAATCGGATCGAGCCCGGAGAAGGGCTCGTCGCAAAGGAGAATTTGCGGGTCGCGCAAAATCGCGCGGGCGAGCGCAACGCGTTTGACCATTCCGCCAGACAGTTCGCCGGGCAGGAGATGATCGACGTCGCGCAAGCCGACGGCCGCCAGAGTGGAGTGCACACGATCGGCGATCTCTTCCTCGCTGAGTTTCGTGTGTTCGCGCAGAGGAAGGGCAAGGTTCTCGTATACGCTGAGCGAGTTCAACAAAGCACCGCCTTGAAACATCATCCCCAGGTATTGTCGCACTCTGTACAGCTCGCGCTCGGACAAACCCACCACGTTGGTGCCGGCCACCCAAATGCGCCCGGCTTGGGGCTGAATAAGTCCGCCGATCAGTCGGAGAATCGTGGTCTTGCCCGCTCCACTGCCTCCGAGAACGACGGAGATGCGACCGCCAGGGAACTCGCAGGAAAAGTCGACGAGCACAGCGCGGGTTCCGAAACGCATGTGGACATGCTCGAACGACACTGGTGCCTGGTTCTCTGGCAGCGTGTTCGCAACCATGGTCGATGCAGGGTATCCAGGCGTTCACCGAGCGGCAAGTTTTATGGATTTGAATACGTCGCCTGCGGACGCAGCTTGGCCTTTGCTGCCGATCGGGTGTGGACCCCGCTTAGTCAGGCCGTCGCCCTCGACGAGGAGCCCACGCTGGAAGAGGGCGTGCATGGATGTGGTAGTGGTCGGGAATCTGACGCATGTGATCGTCAAAAAACCAGCCTTGCGGGAACAGCTCGTCGGCCACCTTGCGCAACGCTGCTTCGATGATCGCTCGCTCCCAGGGCTCCACCGTGGCTTTGTGCTCGCGCAAGACCGCCATAGGCACATCGCAGGAGTCACAGTCGAGGATCGCAAAGGGCACGGGACCGTCATACTCCCGGTACCAGCGGGTGGTTGGCACGAGAATGCAGAGCTCGCACGCTTGTCGTGGCCCGTGGAACCCTCTCGGGGACATCACGCTCCGGTGCGTTCGTACACGACTCGTCCCCCAATAATCGTGTAAGCGACTTCGTAATTCTGATCGAGAACGACTAGATCGGCCTGGTAACCAGCTTCGATACGGCCGTAGGCATGATCGATACCGAGAATCCGGCAAGGGTTTACCGCTGCAGCCTCGAACACGCGCTCAGGGGCGATCGTGGGAAGCCAGCGAAACAGATTGCGCACAGCTTGGTCGAGCGATAGGGCGCTACCCGCTAAGGCACCGCCGCCGGCTGTCCTTACAGCGCCGTTCTGTACGACGCAGCGCTTGCCCAGGAGTTCGTATTCACCCTGCGGCAAGCCCAGGGCGACAGCATCGCTCACGAGCACCATGCCTGCACCTCCGCGTGCGCGCCAGGCCAGTTCGAGAGCTCGCGGCCGTACATGGTGACCGTCGGCAATCAGCTCGACCGTGAGCGATGGCTCACTCAATGCCACCCCGACCAGACCGGGCTCGCGGTGGTGAAACGGGGCCATGGCATTGTACAAGTGTGTCACGTGCGTAGCGCCCGCATCGACCGCTACTAGCGTCAGTTCTTCGCTTGCTTCGCTGTGGCCGAGCGCAACGGTAATCCCGCGCTCGGCGGCCGCGGCGATCAACGGCAATGCGCCGGGAAGTTCCGGCGCCACGGTGATCATTTTCACCAACCCGCTACTCCGACCGACGAGGTCATCGAACTCCGCCAAGTCCGGTGGTCGCATCCAGCGGCGATTCTGCGCGCCCGCGCAGTGGCGATTGAGGAAAGGCCCTTCGAGGTGGATGCCGAGGATGCGGGCTCCTGGTTCACCGCCGGCCGCCATGGCGATCGCTTCGACGGCAGCTTGCAAGCGGCGCCGAGGCAAGGTGGCGACCGTGGGTAAGAAGCCGGTCACGCCGAATTGAGGGAGTTTGCTCGACAGGTCGAGAATTTGCTCTGACCGTCCGCTCTCGCAAAAAAGGCCAAAGGCACCGTGCAGGTGTAAATCTACAAATCCAGGAACCACGAGGTAGCCTTGTGCCTCAATCACCCGGGCGCCAGGGGCTGCCACGTCTTGGTCGACACGATCGATCACGCCTTCCTCGATGCGCACATCTGTCTGGTCGCGCCAACCGTGGGGAAGCAACACCCGCCCTCGACGAATCAATACCTTGTGCATTCCCGTTTCCTCCCATGCGCGTTGCCCGAACCTATGCTCGGCCCACTGTGGTGGACAATGGGTTCCTGAGCAAGGGGAGCTTGCGATTGGTCGCGATGGTCAAGCAGTAAAGTGTGGAAATTTCTCATCATAGTCGGCAGTCCAACGGGAGGTCGGCCTGGGAAGGCTCGGACCGTTCCCGAACGAGACAACGAGCTCAAGCAGTGGTTGGAATTGATTAAGGCGCTCGGGGAAGAATCGGAAGATGAAGAAAAGAAAATTGTGGTTAAGTGTTACAACTCTGGCAGCGATTTTTGTCGTAGGGCCACCAGCAGCGTTTGGGCATGGCAAAGGGAAGGGTGGAGTGAGGGGGGACGACGACGGAATGGGGCACCTTGGCGGGCCTCCGCGTTGTCTGTTGCTCGGCCTGCAGATTGACCCCACCTGTCGGCGTCAGTGCGATGCCGCCGAGCGAACCTGCAAGGCGCAAGCGCGGGAGGCACTGCGTGCGTGCTTAAGCTCGAGCTGTGCGGATGCTTTGGCGGCGGTACGCACCGCGTGCGTGGATCCGCGGTCGCAGGCATGTGCCGATGCTTGGGCAGCCTACGTGCAATGTGCGCAGCCGTGTACTTCGGCATACCGCTCCGCCGCGGCTGAATGTCGTTCTGCGGAAGACGCGTGTAAGGCGGCATGTCCGGAAATCCCGCCAGAAACCGAATGTCCGCCGCCCGTGGATCCCGCGTGCAAACTCAGTTGCAAAGCAACGGAAACGGCTTGCCGAGCCACTGCACAACAGGCGGCGGCCACCTGCTTGCAGGGGTGCAGTGACGAGATTGCCGCTGCTCGCCAGGCTTGCGCGAGCGGCGTCAGCTCGGCGGAATGTCAGGCGGCGTTGCAAGCGGCGCGGGCCTGTACAACCCCGTGCGGTACACAGCTCCGCAACGACGTCGAGGCTTGCAAGGCAGCAAAAAAGACGTGTGAAGCCTCTTGCATCAGTACTGGAAGTAATCCATAAGGGTGTTGCCCCTGTACAAACACGCGGCTGCCTGCCCCCGCAGCCGCGGCGCAAGCAGCAACGGCGGCTTGCGTGAGGAGTGACGGGCCCGGCAGCCCCTGCCCCCAAACCGCTTCCGGGTCCGGCGCCCCTTTTTTGCTCAGGATGAGCGCAGCTCCCTCGGTGTCCGGGTCTGGGCTCGCCTATGGCGACATCCCGCCACGGGCTGCTGATGGCTCAGGCATTGCCACCGAACTAGGGTGAACTTCGGACCGAGGGTTTCCCTAGAGAGGCTTGATCGGTCGGGGGAGTTTTCCGGCGGGTTCGTTAGGACGCCCTCGACGCCATCGCAGCCGGTTTTATTCATCCACTCCCTTTGCCTCAGCACTTGGAGGAGCTTCCGCTTGCGGCTTCGGTTGAGGTGGAGGTGGGAGGTTTTGTTGGAGAGCCGCGAAAATTTGCTCCGCCAAGCTGCGCGAGATGCCGGGAACTTGGGCGAGTTCTTCCACGGAGGCTTGGCGCACGCGGCGCACGCTGCCGAAGTGGCGGAGCAACCGGCGGCGTCGCACAGCCCCGACACCGGGGATGGCGTCAAGCACAGAGCGCAGCCGCTCCTTAGCGCGCAGCTTCCGGTGATATGTAATTGCAAAGCGGTGCGCTTCGTCGCGTAGCCGCTGGAGCAGGAACAATGCGTTACTGTTGCGGCGGAGAATGATGGGGTTTTTGCGTCCTGGCAGGAACACGCGCTCTTCGCTGTGCCGCACCTGCTGTTCGCGCGGGGCACGTTCGACCCGGTCCTTGGCTAATGCGATGGCTTCCACCTCTGCCACTTCGAGTTCCCGCAAGACCTCCAAGGCGATATTCAGTTGCCCCTTGCCGCCATCGATCACAATCAGGTCAGGGTACATGCCCTCCTCGCGGGCGCGGGCGAAGCGGCGCGATAGCACCTCGGCCATCATGGCGAAGTCGTCCTGTTGGGGCACGGTCTTGACTCGGTACCGCCGATACAGGTTCTTGTCCGGTTCCCCGTCGATGAACGTGACTTGCGAACCCACCGCCCCACCGCCCTGCAAGTTCGAGATGTCGAAGCACTCGATGCGGTGGGGGTAGCGGCGCAAATGGAGAGCCTGCTGGAGCTCTGTACACATCCGTTGCCGCTGCTGCGCACTATCTTGGTGCTGGCGAAACGCTTGTGCGGCGTTCTCCTTCGCTAACTCCAAGAGGCGCACCTTGTCTCCGCGCTGGGGGCGGTGGATGGTGACCCGTTGTCCCTTGCGCTCGGAAAGCCACTCTTCGAGGGTTTCCGCGTCATCCAAGTCACACGGAACCAACACCTCGTCGGGGACGTAGCGCTCTCCCTGATAAAACTGCTGGAGCAGCATAGAGAGGATTTCTTCGTTCGAGAACTCCAGGTCCGCCAAGCTGTAGCGCTGATGGCTGGTGAGCTTGCCCTGTCGCAGAAATAGGACCTCAACTTGGAGAAACCCGCCTTCGCGATAAAAGCCCCACACATCCGTGTCGCCACGGTGGTGGGCAAAGACTTGCTGGCGTTCTTGCGTTCGCTCGATGGCACGAATACGGTCGCGAATGCGCGCCGCCTCCTCGAAGCGGAGCTCTTCGGCGGCCTTTTCCATTTCCGCCGTGAGTTGGCGGATGAGTTGCTGGCTCTTGCCCTCGAGCAGTAGAATTGCCTCGCGCAAATGCCGCTCGTACTCCGCGCGGTCTACCGGGAGGCAACATGGAGCCAGGCAGCGTTTAATTTGGTACTCCAGGCACGGGCGGGAGCGGTTGCGAAAGACGGCATCGGGGCAAGTTCGCAGCGGGATGATCTTACGAATTGTGTCTAGTGTCTCCCGCACGCTCGCCGCCGAGTCGTAGGGTCCGAAGTAGCGGCTGCCGTCCTTGACGATGCGGCGGGTGACCAAGATGCGCGGCCAAGGGTCTTGGAGGGTGACTTTGACACTGACGTACGACTTGTCGTCCTTGAGGCGAATGTTGTAACGGGGCTTGTACTGCTTGATGAGGTTGTTCTCGAGGATCAGCGCCTCTTTGTCGTTAGCCGTCACCAAGGTTTCCACGTCAGCAATCTTGGACAACAGGAAACGGATTTGGGAGCGATCGTCCCCACCGCGAACGTATTGCCGGACGCGGCTGCGCAAGTTTTTTGCCTTTCCGACATAAATGACCTTTCCTGCGCTGTCCTTCAGCAAATACACCCCTGGACGGGCAGGAATCGAATCCAGCTTTTCCGCCCATGCGGGATCCTTGTCTGCTGGGGTCTCAGGGACAGGGAGGTCGGTCACGAAGTGCGAGTATAACTGTGGCCGAGCAGGCGAGAAGCGGGTGCCGAAACTTCCTCATAGCGTCGCCGTGCCGCGCTGGCCGCTCGCCTGCCTCCGTGGTAACGGTGGCGTGTCGCTGGCCTAAGTTGTCTGCGCTGGAAGCGGCGAAGCAGGGGTTACGGGTAGTACGCTGAGCGGAGCGGCGACGAGGGAAAGGGCATCAACGTGGGTGGAGCAGGATTGGAAGCCGGCGAACGGGAGGTGCTCGCTGCTTTACGCCGCCGCGGGGTGGTATGCCGGGTGCGTCGGCGCAGCGGAGCATTGGTTCCCGTCACGCGGCGCAGCCAAGACGCACTGTATTCGCTCCTGAGCCACTACTCGTTTCGGCTGTTCTTGCGCGACCTGATCCGCCTGCGTGCGGGAGCAGAACCCCAGGAGCTCACCCACTACTGTTCGCTGGACGTGGTGCACCGTTACTTGCGGGACCTGGAAAAACTCGATCTCGTGCAATGGAGGAAAGGAAAGGCACTGCTCGCGTCGCAGGACGTGCGTTCCCTCGGGCCCACGTTGGAGTGGTACGTGGCTGAGGTTTTGCGCCGCGAGTTCGGCATGGCAGCGACGTGGAACCTGCGGCCCAGCAAGGTGCAGGGCGGGGGTGACTACGACGTCGTGGCTCTTGCCGATGGGGTACTCATATACGTGGAAACGAAGGCGGCGGCGCCGCGTAACATCGAAGCAGGGCAAATGGCGGCGTTTGTACAGCGAGTGGCCGTCCTGGGTCCCGACATGGCTGTGCTGGTGAACGATACGCAGCTTCGCATGCTGGATAAACTCGTTCCGGCAATTCAGCGCGCCGCGCGGACGGAACTCCGCCGAATTGGGCGTTTCCGGCGCCTGCGCGGGGAGGTTTTTGTTGCTGGCGACTGTTTGTTTGTAACCAATAGCGAGCCGGACTTGGTAGGCAATCTTGGCCTGTGCGTCAGTCACTTTTTGCGCTCGCGCTCGCCCCTGGCACGCCCGCTGGGCTGAGCCATGTGGTGCCAGCTTGTCTTTCGCGAATTCGCGGGAACGCACGCCAAGTATTCTCCGTTGCCCGTTCCACAACTCGCTCCAAGCTGACGGCGCGCAAGCGGGCAATGCATTCCGCAGTGTAGAGCACAAAGGCGGGTTCATTGCGGCGGCCACGTCGTGGCACAGGAGCGAGATAGGGGGCATCGGTCTCCAACAAAAAGCGATCTTCAGGAACCTTACGGGCCACTTCGCGCACGCCTTCCGCATTCTTGAACGTGACGACACCACTAAACGACAGGAAAAACCCGAGGTCGAGAAAACGCTTGGCGGTCTCCCAACTGCCCGTGAAGCAGTGAATGACGCCTCCCACCTCCTGAGCCCGCTCCAGGCGAAAGATTTCGAGCAGGTCGTCTTCTGCTTCGCGCAAGTGGACCGTGAGCGGCAACTGATTGCGGCGCGCGAGATCGATGAAGTACCGTAACAGCTCGCGCTGCTGCGGTCGGGGAGAATGATCGTAGTGGTAATCCAAGCCAGTTTCGCCGACGGCAATCACGCGCGGGTGTGCCACGAGGCTTTCGAGCGTCGCCAGCGCTTCCGGAGTGGCCTCCTTTGCATCGTGAGGGTGGATGCCGACCGTGGCGTACACACCTTCGTGGTGAGCGGCAAAACTCAGAGCGCGACGGTTGCCATCCAAGCCATCTGAAGCCCCGATTTCCACGAGCATACGTACTCCTGCCCGCAGTGCGCGTTGATAGACTTGATCGCGGTCCTGATCGAACGCCTGGTCGTGAAGGTGGCAGTGAGAGTCAATGGCAAGGAGCCCGGTGGGCAGTTTCGGAAGCTCAGCGGCGTTTGTCGTCGCGGATGGCATGACTTCGTCGTTGCGTTTCGTGAGCCGTGAACTCACGGAAGAGCGCTGGCGCCGGCTGGATCCTTGCGCAGGTCGACGCGGGGGAACAGGGTAACCGGGCCAGCAACCAAGTGGTTTTCCGGGAAGGCCTCGCCCCAGCGAATTTCAGACGGTAAAGCAGTCGGCTGCGGTAAGCCTAAAAGTGAGAAGAGTTTTTGGCTGGTTTCCGGAAGGAACCACGCGAGCAAGATCGCCGTCGTGTGCAAGCACTGCAGGAGGCGATGGAGAATGCCCCCGACTCGGGGAAGCTGTTGGGGATCTTTAGCCAGGGTAAACGGCGCTGTCTCCACGACGTACTTGTTTGCGTGGTCCAAAGCTCGCCAGAGCGCCTCCAAGGCGCGGTGGAACGCAAGCTGCGCGGTCCATTGCGGCACCTCAGTAAGGGCCTGAGAAAATGCTGCGTACAGCTCCTGATCCCTCGGAGTGTCGGGATCGAGTGGCTGGAGCCGGCCCCCAAAGTAGCGCTGCTGCATGGAGAGGACGCGGCTCACCAGGTTCCCCAGACCATTGGCCAAGTCGGCATTAATACGGGCAACGAACGCATCTTCGTTGAACGAGGCATCTTGCCCAAAGGCCATTTCACGAAGCAAAAAGTAACGCAGCGTATCGATGCCGAATTGCTGCTTGATGTCTAGAGGCCGAATCACGTTGCCGAGGCTCTTTGACATTTTGGCTTCGCCGCGAACCCAGTACCCGTGAATAAGTAGGCGGCGGAACAAAGGCAGTTCAAGCGCGAGTAACATCGAAGGCCAGAAGATCGCGTGCGGCTTGAGGATATCCTTGGCCATCACGTGGTTTGCGGTTGGCCAGAAGACCCGGAACGTTTCCTCTCCGCGGATTTTGAGGCCGCTGATGTAACTAATGAGGGCGTCGAACCACACGTAGCACACGTAATTCCGATCGAAGGGCAACTCGATCCCCCATTCGAGGCGGGCTTTTGGACGCGAGATGCACAAATCACCGATGCTGCCGCTAGCAAGCATGGCCAAGACTTCATTCCTGTAGTGCTCGGGGAAGATTGCATCCGGGTAAGTTTCAAAGTGGCGTTGGACCGCTGGTAAGTACCGGGTCATGCGGAAGAAGTAATTTTCTTCCTCGATCCGCTCGGGTGGCCGTTGGTGGTCTGGGCACTTGCCGTCGACGAGTTCCTTCTCAGTCAAGAAGCGCTCGCAACCGGTGCAATAAAGGCCGGCGTAACGGCTAAAGTAAATGTCCCCTTTGTCGTACAAACGCTGGAGAAATTCTTGTACGAGCGCTTCGTGTCGGGGATCGGTGGTCCGAACGAACTGGTCGACCAAAAAACCGCACTCATGCCACGCTCGCTCGAACAAGGGGCTCATGCGGTCCGCATAAACTTTCGGGTGTTGCCCATGCGCGGCGGCAATGGTGGCAATCTTGTCGCCGTGCTCGTCAGTCCCGGTAACCAAAAAGGTCTCGACTCCCCGTGCGCGCTGAAAGCGTGCGAGGGTGTCGGCAACGATCATAGTGTAGGTATGCCCGAGGTGGGGCTCGGCATTGATGTAGTAAATCGGGGTTGTCACGTAAAAGCGTTCCATTGGCGTTCTTCCCATAGACCAGGAGTCGAGACCTGGCACGGGGGCGCTGGGGGCGATCCTGGGGGCTGCTCAGGAGGGTTTTGGGGGAGTTTCCGATCCGTTCGGGTCAGAGCTAGAAGGCGGCGATGATTCACCCTCGCCAGTTTTGGCGACGATAAGATCCTCGAGGCTTGCTTCCACGAGGGCTCCACCGTCTTCGAGTTGAATCAGCACCGTCTGTTTCAGGATATTCTGCCGCTGCACGATTCCCGCCCCGTGCAGGGACATCACCTTTTTCCCCACTGCAGGTAGACCGCGGCCTAGTTCTAAGTACGTTTCGTACTCATAGCGCAGGCAGCATTTCAGGCGGCCGCACATTCCCGCAAGTTTGGCTGGGTTGAGGGAGAGCCCCTGGGTCTTGGCCATTTTTACGGAGACACCGCCGGGGTTGCGCAAGAATGTGGAGCAGCACAGCTCGCGGCCACAAGGCCCCATGGCGCCAATCATCTTGGCCTCTTCCCGGGAGCCGATTTGTTTCATCTCGATCCGAGTGTGGAGGGCTTGCGCCAATTCTCGCACCAGGTCGCGAAAATCCACCCGACCTTCCGAGTAAAAGTAGAAAACGATTCGCCCTCCGTCCGGTGTTTGTTCGACCCGAACTAACTTCATGGGCAAGTCCCGTTCGAGAATTCGGGTGAGGCACAAGCGAAAGGCCCGCTGCTGCTGCTCGTGGAGGCGGTCATCTCGGTCCAGGTCCGCTTCCGTAGCCTTGCGTAACACGCGGCGGATTGGCTCGGCTGGGAGTTCGTAATTGGAGGGAAGAGCGGTGACGACTCCGAGGCGCTGACCGTCGTCGGTCGCCACTACAACTGCGTCACCCCACCTTAGCTCGAGCGCTCCTGGGTCGTATGCGTGGATCGGCCCGACGGGATGGAACTTCACTCCCACGAGGCGGGGGAGTGTCTCCTCATCAGCGGTCGCTGGTGGGGTGAGGGGTTCGCTCATGGCTGCACCTGTGCCATTTCCAGCAGCATTGCTTCGAGCAAAAGCGTGCGGTTGGGATAGCCCTCGCGCAGGGTGCGCCACGCTCGCAAAACCACTTGAGCGCGCGCCGAGGCAATCCGGGCTCCTGGGAGGTTTTCGGTAGAGAACTCGGTTGCTTGCTCGCGAAGCATGGCCAACACCATTTGCAATCGAGGCTCGAGCGCGGATTCTGGGCGACTCAGTTCCTCGACAAATTGCGCGATCGCCGCATAGCGTGCCTGCCCGAGCGTGGCAAGAAAATTGGCCGCCTTGCGCGCGAAGTCAACGGAGACGGATTCGCGCAGTTCCAACGCCCGCCCCACGCTCCCTTCAGCAAGCGGAACGAGTGGGTCGATTTCCGCAGAGCTCAAGCCGTGACGCACCAATGCTTCGCGGAGAAGATGCGGGGGGAGGGGCGGTACGGCGATGCGCTGGCAACGTGAACGCACGGTGGGAAGCAGACCCTCGGGCGTGCTGGAAATAAGAAGAATCCAGGAGTTCGGCGGGGGCTCCTCGAGAACTTTCAGAAGCGCGTTTTGTGCAGCGGTAGTGAGCGCTTCAGCTCGTTCCACCACTGCAACCCGTGGCTTTGCCTCCGGCGACGCGAGCGCGAGAAACTTTTTGAGCTCTCGCGCTCGCTCGATGCTGATTTCTCGCTTGCCTGCGGGCACCGCAATCCACAGGAGCTCGGGATAAGTGCCGGCGGCAAGTTGCACGCAAGTGGAACAGCTTCCGCACGCCTCGGGGTTGTCGCGGGCATTGGGGCAGCTCAACCACGCTGTCCATGCGCGCGCAAGGCTGCGCTTGCCCACACCTGGCGGTCCAATGAAGAGCATCGTTTGTGCGGCCCGTCCACTGCGCACCCGCTCTTGCAGGTTCTCCCTGAGCGCATCGAGACCAAGCAAGTCGGCGAAGCGAATCAATTTTGGGCGAGACATTGGTCGATTGCTTGAAGGACCTGTGCGTGAACCTCATCCGGAGATGCGCCGGTGTCGATCACAACAAAGTTGCTGCCTGGCTCGCGGGCCAGGGCCAGGAAGCCCGCACGCACCCGCTCATGGAAAGCGAGCGACTCGCGGTGGAAGCGATCGTCACGGCCGGCGCGTCGAAGACCGACATCGACTGAGCAGTCGAGTAAGATGACTAAGTCGGGTGTCACCCCTTGGCGCGCAACTGCATCGAGTTGGCGAACGAGCTGCAAATCGAGACCTCTGCCGTAACCCTGATACGCGAGGGTGGAAGCCGAAAAACGATCACACAGAACGATCTTCCGCGCGAGAATTGCCGGGCGAACCACGGTGGTCACGTGCTCGGCACGGTCGGCGAGATAGAGGAAAAGCTCCGTCCAAGCCGTGGGGGGCTGCCCTTGACTGTTCATCAAGAGCTCGCGGATCCGCTGGCCAATCTCCGTTCCGCCGGGTTCCGCCGTCTGCAGGACTGCTTGTCCCCGAGCTTCCAACGCTTGCGCAGCTCGTTTGAGATGCGTGGACTTTCCGGACCCTTCCACTCCCTCGAAAACAATCAGGCGGCCGCGGCTAGTCACTCGACGTCTCTCGCCCGAGAACCAACTCGATGCCGTACAAGAGTTGCGTTCCGGTAAACGGCTTGGTGATGTAGTAGTCCGCCCCGAACTGGTATCCCTGCACGACATCTTCGTCCGCCGTTTTGGCTGTGACGAGGATCACCGGGATGCGCGCTGTTTCGTACCGCTCTTTGAGCTGTTGCAAAACTTCGAGGCCGCTCATCCCCGGCATCATGATGTCGAGCAGGATGAGATCTGGCGGCATTTGCAGGACCAGCTCCAGAGCCTCGGGGCCGCTTGTTGCTTCCACGACCTCGTAACCCTTGGGTTCCAAGATGCCGCGCGTGATGACGAGGCTGTCAGGGTTATCGTCAACCACGAGGATGCGAGTTGCCATACGCTGAATCGTGCTGCGATGCTGTTGGTTGTCTTCTCGAGCCCCAGGAAGCGCCGAACCTTGAGGCCATATACCTTGTCGCGCTGGTGTATGAAAGACGGATCTCTTGAAAAGTTAGCCAAGTTACGTCACTTCACGGCTGCTTTTGGCGGGGGAGCGGATCCGCAGCAATGCCCGAGGCAAGGATTAGGCGCGCATCTCGTTTGCGGGAGCCCACCATCTCACGCGCCTCAATTGGCCCAGGTGGAGCCGGTTCGTTGAAGCGGATCCCGTCAACTTAAGAGTCTAGTGCCTGGTTCCAATACACGTGCACTGAGCCATCGCCTTGCCAGCGCACGAGGGCTTCGACCTCAGCGCTGCCGCCGCCCCAGCCTCGCCCGTTCGAGCGGATACGGACGGTAGTAGCGTCTACCGTCGCGAGGCGAACCAGGAAGGCGCGCCCCTCAGTGCCGAAAGGCATCCACTCGTGAGGACTACGCAGGAGGCTGCCGTCATCCGCCGTGCCGCTGATCCCGTCCGGCCCGCGTGTCGCACAGGCGGCGGATGCACAGCTCTGGATGGCCGCTAAGGCGTAGTGCAGCCCAGCTTCGGCGACGTAAAAGGCATCTAACTCCCTGCGGAGGTTTTGCGCCAACACTTGGTCGGTATACGCTTGCAAATAGAGCCACGACACGAGGGGAAGCAGCAGACCGACCCAGCCGAGCACCACGACCAGGGCGGCCCCGTGCTGCGCCCGGATGAGGGGCGCGGTTCCTATTCCTATCGGTTGCGCCGCGCCGTGGCAATGCATGTTGCGACAGTTCCGCGCAGCGTGGGTTCGGGTAACTGCGCGGCCCATTCGGTAGTTAACTGCAACCGCATGAAGCCGATCGAGCTGTTAGAGGTTCCCTCCGAAGGCACAGGCGTGCCGGTGGGATCAAAGTATGTGAGCACGAAACCATCGGACGGAACATTGGAGAGCCACGGTTGCGGGCTGGCGTTCTGCGTGGCACGCGTCACGGCGGAGCGCCCGCTGTCCCACCGGTATGCGATTCGTTCGTGGAGACCGGCCGTAGTCCCGTCCCCATCTAGGTCGGCGCGGAGCTCGACTGACTGTACGGCGGCATTTGCCACTCCATCGATGGGTTCCCCTGCCGCACTGTACCCCGCGATTCGCCACTCCCGCGCCAGCATGTCGAGTGCGAGAAAATTTGTTTGCATCGCCTCGCGCTTCACCTCTTGAAGACGCAGCAATCCCAGAACACTCCGAGTGAAGCTTATTGCGCTTGTGCACACCACGTGGATCAGCAGCAATGCCAGAAGCACTTCAATGATCGACATGGCTTACCCTCCGCCCGACCTCGGCCGATAGATCAGCGTGCGGAGCTCTAGCCGCTGCTCGCTATGCCCTGACCATTGGATCGTGGCGACCACTTCGTCCAGGTCCGGACGATCTTCAAAAGGCCGGATGTCGACGCTTTGCTGGTAGCCGTCCTCCCGCGGGCACACGGTGAAAGTCGGGCCCACGTGGGCTTGCTCGATTGCGTTGACCGCCAGGACGAGGGCCCGCGACAGCCTCTCGGCCATGGTGGAGAGTTCACGCACGCGTAACAGGGTTAAACATAGAAGAGCGGCCGTGGCCCCCAAGATGGCGGTGGCCACCGCGACTTCAATGAGCGAAATACCGAGTTCTGAGCGAAGTTTCATTGCAAACGCACCCGGCCAGCAATGTCCACGATGATGTGCTTTTCCTCTCCGAAGCCGTTGCGCAGCACCACGGTACCAAAAGTGGCTGCATTGCCCCGCGGCTTAAAGGCAATGGCTTGGCCGCTGGCATTGCAACTGACAACTCTGACTCCCGCGGGGAGGGCCACCGCGCCGCCCAGGTTCGTGTATGTCGATAGCGGCCGCCACTGCTTTTGGTACGTGGTGGAACCGGGCGAAAACACAATGCGGTGACTACGGTTTGTAGCAGCAGCGCGGAGGCGGATAGAAAACAAATCCAGCATCACCTGACGCGCCGCCGTTCGCAGCGCCATGCGTTCGCGCCACTGCGCCCAGTGGGAAAGGGCGAAACTCCCAGTAACGCCAAGCAGAGCCAGCGTCGCTACAAATTCCATTAAGGTGAAGCCCAGGAGCCCTTTCTTAGTGATCACGCTCCAGCTATACGCCAACAGCATGCCACATGGTCGGTCTCGCAACCGGCTTCTCCGCACGCCTTAAACGATTTGGTTGTCCCTCACTGTGAGCCCATTGGCGTTCTCCCAGTGAGTCAACCGGTGCATTGTTGATCTCCATGGCCCGTGTGGGATCGCGAGTCGTAGGCTGCGGATTAGGTGAGCGGCCACGTGACCGAATTTGGCGCGCTGCGCGGGGTGCGCGGGGCTAGGCGAGAAGGCTTACAAAGACACGGATTGCCATAGCTGCAAGCGGGTCCGCCGAGCCGATCGCGCGAATCACGTGACTGGGATCCGAGCCCAGGGACAGTACCAAGCGCCTGACTGGCTAGCTGCCCACTCCGGTCACCGGCTCAAACGGGCCTGGTCGGGGCGAAATCAATAGCGTCGCATCAGAGAAGGCCCCCCTGGGTTCGTCTGCGTCCTTGTTGTGCCTCGCTGGACCCCGGTCGGTGCCAAATGGGGCGCCACGCTGTTGGCCGCCTTCTCAGCCCATAAGCAATCCGTTCACGAATCCAACATCGTTTTCATGTTGCAGGGGCTTTATTCGCAGAATTCAGAGGTTAACATTGCAGTACCAAAGGAGAATAAAGATGGCATGGACCTCATGGTTATGGACTGCAGTGATTCCCACGCTACCCCTCGTTGTCCCAATGTTGAACTGGGTGTTGTGGGGAAGTGGTATAGCCTTGGTGCTCTCTGCGGCCGCCTTGGCGCTGGAGTGGGATCGCTCCGCTACTGATGTGGAGAACGCCGCCGCGCTCGATGATGGTGCGGTTGGCTGTGCCGCTTGAGAACAGTTGAGGCAGGAAGACGCAGGGCGCCGCGGTGTGAGGCCTGCGGCGCCCTACTTTTTTATTCGGCCTTCGCTGAAGATGGCGACTGCTGGAGGCCAATCCAGAGCTCGCCGCCCTCGAACATTTCCTTCTTCCAGATCGGGACTTTATTCTTCAGTTCGTCAATAGTGTAGCGGGCTGCGGCAAAGGCTTCGTTGCGGTGGGGTGCAGATACCGCGACGGCCACGCTCGCTTCTCCTAGGGGCACGGGGCCGAGGCGATGAACGGCGGCAATTTTGCCCAGGCGCCACTGCGCGAGTGCGGCGCGCACGATTTTTTCCATCTCCCGTTCTGCCATTTCTTCATAGGCCTCGTATTCGAGTCTGAGCACGCGTCGCCCCTCGTTATGATCCCGCGTCGAGCCAACAAACAGCACGGTGGCGCCGCAGCTCGGATCGGCGACTGCTGCTAGCAACCGGGCGGTATCGATCGGCTCGCGCAGCACCTGCACCTGGAAATTCGTATCGCGGGTCATTGAACCTCCCGACCGCTGCCCCCGCTGACGGGTGGAATGAGGGCCAGTTCATCCCCGGGTGCGAGCTCGTGCTCCAGGTGCACGTACTCACGATTGACGGCAAAGGTGACGCAGTTGGCGAAGGGAGAAAGTTCTGGGAACTTCCGTTGCAGCGCCTCCCACGCTGCGCGAACCGAAGTAGGCCCCGGCAATTCGAGATCCGTGATCTCCGTCCCGGTCCGTTCCCGGAGCACAGCGAAGAAGCGCACCCGGACTTCCACGCTTACCCTCCGTGGCTACTGAATCCGGCGCACCAGGCCAACAACATGCCCGAGCTCGGGCAAGATGAGACGCTTCATGGCAAGTTCCACCGCTCGCGGAGCACCGGGCATGGAAAATAGCACGCGCCGGCCGATAACACCGGCCGTGGCTCGGCTGAGCATGGCGGCTGCCCCGATTTCTTCGAAGCTCAGTACCCGAAAGAGCTCCCCAAAGCCGGTAATTTCCTTGTCGAACAAACGGCTGACGGTTTCGTACGTGGTGTCGCGTCGCGCTAGGCCAGTGCCGCCGTTGATCAACACTGCGGCGGCGGCTTCCGGCAGCGTTTGCAGTGCGCCTAGGATGAGCGCGGGCTCATCCTGGAGGATGCGATATTGCTCCACACGATGGCCCGCTTCGCGGAGCAACTTGCAAATAAGCTGGCCACTGTCATCGTTGGCGGCCGTGCGGCTGTCGCTCACCGTGATCACCGCACAGCCCACCGACGCGGCATCGGTGCGGTGGTGCTGCGTATGTGTAGCTTGCTTTGCCATGGCCGCGCATTGTAGCAAGGAGACGAAGTTGCGGAAGGGAACCGCGTAGGAAGAAGGTTATTGCGGATGGCATTGCGGAGGCTGGTGACTGGGGCGTATGTTGCAGTGATTCTTGGCGCCACTCCCTTGGCCTCTCCCCTGGGGAAATGGGTTGCCTGGGCACAGCCCAAACAGCTCCCTACAATCCGGTTTGTCATTCCCAACGTAGAGCAAACGAGGGCTGCGGCTACCGGAACACCGAGCCGGCCGACGCCGGCACATGCCGCCGCTCCGGCTGATTACTGGTGGAACCAGCCGGATTACATCGAAGCTTTCGGGCTTTCACCGGAACAGCGCCAGCGGATGGACGCGGCCATGGTCCACACGCAGGAAGAGACGGAGCAGGCCATCCGGAAGCAAAACCAAGCGCGCGACCGTTTTCACGAATCGGTCAAGAAGCGAGATTGGAACAGTGCCCGCCAAGCAGTGGAAGAGTGGGAGCGCGCATTCGCGGCGCAGTGGAGTGTCGGGAATCGCGCGAAACTTGCTGTACTCGAGCTCCTCACGCCAGGGCAGCACGAGAAGCTGCTCAAAGAGCATGCGTATTTGCTCGATCGCCCCTGGACCTTGGGGCGCCGCTTTCAGATCCATAGAGGTCCCCAGGGCGCACCAGCATTGGTAGGAACTCCTTCACCGCCTCCGTCAGGCGCCACGCAGTAGGAGTTTTTCTCGCGGGCGCCGCCTCTTTGTTTCGCTTGGGGCAGCGCTTCAGCGCTTCGGCAGTCGTTGGATGTCGCGACCGACGGGCGGCGGTCCAGGTGCCCCGAAGGGAGGTGGGCCGGCGGCGCCACTGGGTGGCCTTCCTGCGGCACCTCCCGGAGGAGGGCCGACGGCGCCCGCGGGCGGAACACCAGCAGGTCCAGCCGGCAACGGCCGGGAGAGTTCTCGTCGGCAGGACTCGACAACCGCAAACGGCAAGCGAGTTTGCGCGGCAATCTCGGCATCGGACAGCCCCTGCTGAAACAGCGGGAGCAAGATCACGCAGTCATTGGCTAGCAGCGGTGCCGCAAGGACCGAGAGCAGCATTGCAGAGCCGAGGAGCTGGACGAGTACGCCCAGAACCTTGAGCGGCGAGCCGAACGCGTTGCGGAGTTCCATTGTTCCTCCTTGGTGCCGGGAGTGGCAGGACCATGCATTCCCGCATATACCAGCGCTGCGGAGGACACTAGTGGTCACTTCTGGGGCACCGACAACGCCAGCACTCAGCATCGCGCACCGCCCAATGCTCTTGGGTTTAGTGGGCGGGACAGTCGCTGGCATCACTACCCACGCCCTGTGGCACGGCCAGCCGTGGTTAAACACCTTTGTGAACGGGGTTACCGAGCCAATCGGCCGGTTGTTCCTGAGACTCATTTTTCTCATCGTCCTGCCGCTCGTGTTTTCGGCGCTTACGCTTGGCGTCAGTGGCTTGGGAGATTTGGCAAGTGTGGGCCGCGTGGGGTTGAAAACCCTTGTCGTGACCGTGGTCATTTCCACGGCCTCCGTGGGCATCGGCGTACTCCTTGTCGACCTGCTGCAGCCTGGGGCGCTGCTTTCGGAAGATGCGCGGGTGGGGTTGCTACAGACCACGCAAAAAGTTGACAGTGCATTGGCCGCGAGTCGCGCACCTGTTGGCCTCGAGGCACTCACCCAAATGGTTCCAGACAATCCCGTGCGGGCGGCCGCACAGGGCGAAATGCTTGCTGTGATGGTCTTTGCTTTGATTTTCGGCTTGGGCTTGGCGCGGGCCGATCGTAGCACCGTAGGACCGCTCACGGCTTGGTTAGAGGGCGTGTACGAAGTCTCGATGCAGGTCGTTGGCCTGGCCATGAAGCTTGCCCCACTGGGCGTGGCGTGCCTCATGTTCACCCTTACCGCTCGGCTCGGCTACGACGTGCTCCGCCCATTGGGAGCTTATGTGGCGGTGGTGCTCTTGGGGCTGACGGTTCACCTTTTTGTGACTTACTCACTGGTTCTTCGCTTGGGAGCCCGGCGCTCGCTGCGAGACTTCCTCGCCGCCGTTCAACCCGTTGCCGTCACCGCCTTCGCCACGAGTTCGTCGAATGCCACGCTGCCGACCACATTGGCTGTGGCGCGGGAGCGATTAGGCGTTCCCCACGACATTGCGGGGTTCGTGTTGACGCTGGGCTCCACGGCGAACCAAAACGGCACTGCGCTGTTCGAAGGAATTACGGTGCTCTTCCTGGCGCAATTTTTTGCAGTCGAGTTGACACTGAGCCAACAGCTCCTCGTTGTGGGGATGGCCATTTTGGCGGGAGTTGGTACCGCAGGGGTCCCTGGCGGTTCGTTGCCGCTGATCGTGCCCGTGCTCGTGGCCGTGGGTGTGCCTGCAGAAGGGATCGGAATCATTCTCGGCGTGGATCGTTTCCTCGACATGTGCCGAACCGTCCTGAACGTGTTGGGCGATTTGGTTGTCGCCGTGGTGGTCGCCGCCTGGGAAGGTGGCCAGCCAGCTCCGGTGGGTCACCAACCGCACGTTCCATCGGCTGAGGTGGCGGGGCAACATCCGAGCGCAGATTGACTTTCGTAGTCGTCTGCGGGACAAACCGGCTACTGGCTTGTCTACGGAGGATTTCCACATGAGGAACGCGTGGGGCCTGTTCGCTTTGGTCGGCGTAATTGTCTCTGTGTGCAATGTCCCTACTGCAGCCGAGGACCCGAAGAGTTGGGTCTTGAGCGCCAACAACTGGCAGCAGGGCGAAGGCTTGTTGCCGGAACCGGTACTGAAACGGGTGCGTAACGGGGAGTACTACTTCAAGGTGGTCGAGGTCGATCCCGAGCGGCTGCGCCAGAACTATTCGGCAAAGTTTTGGCAGGCAAGCGAGGCCAACGCGGGCAAGTACGATGTCGATCCAAAAACTTGCGGTCTAAAGGATGTAACCACGGGCAAGATGCCGAGTTTTTACTTTGGTTTCCCCTTTCCGCGGATCGACACGGCGAACGATCCGTACGCTGCCTGCAAAATGGCGTGGAACTTCGAGGCAGCGAACGCGGTTGCCGGCGGTGGGGGAGCGACGTTTACCCTCAACGGAATCGATGGCGGTGGCGAGTACAAACGCATCAAGCTGTGGCTTCATGGCCATGGCTTTCTTGGCCGCCACTTTGGACCGATCGACAACCCGGAGAATTTGCGCGGTGCGAGCCTCACCGGGGTCATGGAACCGCAAGACGTCGACGGCGTGGCCGGTCTGGGGAAACGCTTCAACGACTGGGAATCGCAAGATCAGGCTTGGTTTTACGTTCCTGCGACCCGTCGGGTCAGACGAGTCAACTCGGCGACACGCTCGGATCCGGTGGCAGGCCTCGACATCTACGCGGACGACGTGAACTGCTACGCGGGCAAGGTGGAGTATTACAAGTGGAAGCTGTTGGGCGAGGGGAAAGTGCTTGCCCCCGTGTTATCGCCGGAACCGGTGAAACAGCGCTGGGTGTCGCCCACCCGGGCAGAAGTGGCCATTCCCTATTTTACCGCCGCTTACGAAACCCCTGGAGCAAAAGGTGCCCCGTGGTTGGTGGTGGAGAACCTGGTGATGATTCCCCGGCCGGTGTGGATTATCCAGGGTGAGTCGGAAGATCCCTTCTACAACTTCGGGAAGGTGATCATGTACATGGATAAGGAGCTCTACCGCATTTGGTGGAAACTCGTTCACAATCGGGCTGGCGAGTACTTCTACAATGCAATGTGCGCCTTTCACTGGTCGAGCAACGAGGACGGCAGCTTCAAAACGGTAACGCCGAACATGGTCGTGGGCGTCAACGACAAGACAAACCGCGCCGCAATTGGCGGCCGGTACAGCACGCAGTTTATTGAGCTCGCCTTTCCAGAGGGCCATTTCAGCCTGCAAACCCTCACCCACATGGCTGACTGATTGTGCTGCGCTCGTGTGCGTGCGACGTTGGGCACCAGGACATTGGGCACCAAAAGGAGGCTGAACATGGCTGAGTGCTTTTACCACCCGCAGGAAAGCAAGCGCCTGCGGCGCTTGCGCGAGCTTAAGCCCGAGATGTTCCGCGGCTTTGTGGAATTCGAGCGCTCCGTGTTTCAAGGCGGCGAGCTGCCGTTGAAAGTGAAGGAGCTCATTGCCATCGCCACTGCCCACATCACGCAATGCCCATATTGTATCGATGTGCACGTCAAGCGGGCAAAGAAGGCGGGGGCTTCGGATAGCGAGATCGCTGAGGCAATTTTTGTGGCGATGACACTCCGTGCCGGAGGCTCGTTTGCGCACGCGGCCATCGCGATGCGAGCTGCGGAGGAGGCGGACTCGAAATCGGATGCGAGCCGCTGAGCCCGTTCGAAACGAGCCGCAGCCGGTTTTGGTCGGGGCCTGTGAGGTTCGCTGAGCCGCAACCGCGGATCGCACCGCCCGCACTCTTGCCTGGCGGCTGTGTTGGCGTTGTCGCCCCAGCGGGGGCCGTGAAGCGCGACGAAGTGGAAAGCGGTGTCGCGCTTTTAGAGGGGGCCGGGTACCGGGTGCGCCTGGGAGCCTCGGTGTGGAAGAGGTTTGGCTATTTTGCCGGGACGGACGAGGAACGCCTGCGTGACTTGATGGATATGTTCGGCAATCCGGAGATCGACGCGATTTTTGCGGCTCGCGGCGGTTATGGCTGTGCACGCTTGTTGCCGTTCATCGACCCTGACTTCATCCGCTCTCACGCGAAAGTTTTTGTTGGAAGCAGCGATTGCACGGCGTTGCTGCAGTTTTTTGTGGATCGCTGCGGTGTGGTGGCATTTCACGGACCCGTGGTGGCGGCGTTTTCTTCTCGCCCGGAGTCGATGAACGGTTTGCTCCGGATGCTAACCGGGAAAACCGAAGCGGCGATCGCTCTGCCTCCGCCGCTGCGTGGCGGCAAAGCCGAAGGAGCGTTGCGCGGTGGTTGCTTGAGCATCTTGGCGAGCCTTCTCGGTACGCCCTTCGCGCCAACGGTTGAGCCCACGGTGTGGTTTTTCGAGGACGTGAACGAGAAGCCATATCGGATCGACCGCATGCTCACGCAATGGTCGCAAGCCGGCTTGTGGCAGAGCACGGAAGCTGTGCTGTGGGGCGAGATGGTCGGATGCACGGCTCCGAGCGGCAGTTGGGATGTCTGGCAAGTGATCGAGCGACACATGCAGGAGCTGTCTGTGCCGGTCGTGACCGGAATCGCCAGTGGTCACGGCAGCAGCCGGCTGACTTTGCCCATGGGTGTACGCGTGCGCGTAGCCAACGATCGACTCGAATTTTTGCAGCCGTGGGTTACTCGGCTCGACACGGACTAGGTGGGTGGCGGTGGCGTTCGAGCTGGTCGAAGACGCGATGCAGGAAGCGGTCGCCGCGGGGGTATTTCCCGGAGCCGTCTTGCTCGTACGGCGGGGGGATTCGTTTTTTTACCTGCGCGCCTTCGGCAACCGCTCGCTCGTCCCGCAGCCGGCGCCGATGCGCGAGGATACGATCTTCGATGTGGCTTCGCTCACGAAGCCGCTGGCGACTTCGGTCGCGGTGATGCTTCTGGTCAAAGAAGGCAAGATTCGGCTGGATGATCGCGTGGCGCGCTTTCTTCCTAACTTTAGCGTGCATGGCAAAGCACATGTGACCTTTCGGCACCTGCTTGCACACTGCTCGGGGCTCCCGGCGTGGAGACCATACTACAAGGAGGTGCTGGCGGAGGAGCGGCGCGGTGGTCGGGTGAATTTTTTGGGCACGAGTGCGGCGAAAGCGTTCGTTTACCAGTCCATCGAGCGAGAGCGCATCGAGGCGGAGCCAGGCACGCGCGCGCTATACAGCGATCTGGGCTTTATCTTGCTCGGCGCGGTCATCGAGCAACTCAGCGGCGTGAGCCTGGATCGCTTTTGCCATGAGCGGATCTTTCGCCCACTCGGGTTGCGCTCCACAGGATTTGTCGACTTGGCCTTGCTCCGTGCCCGTCGGCTCGAGCCAATCACGGAAATGATCGCACCGACGGAACAGTGCCCGTGGCGACAAAAACTGTTGTGGGGCGAGGTGCACGACGACAACGCGTACGCCATGGGCGGTGTTGCGGGCCACGCTGGTCTATTTTCGTCGGCGCGCGATATCGACACGTTATTGTGCTGCTTGGAAGATTGTTACCAAACGGTCGGCGGAATGATTCCCCAGCGGCTCATTCGTGAGTTTTGGACCAAGGACCCTTCGGTTCCGGAATCCACGTGGGCTCTCGGCTGGGATACGCCCTCACCGGAAGGGTCGAGCGCCGGCCGTCACTTTGGACCACAGTCCGTGGGCCACTTGGGATTCACGGGTTGCTCCATATGGATCGACTTGGTGGAACGCTGCCATGTGGTGCTGTTGTCCAATCGCGTGCACCCGCGGCGAGACAATGACAAGATCAAAGAGTTCCGCCCGCGGCTACACGACTTGATCCGAGAGAATTTACCCTAATGCCTGGGATGTGAAGAGATGTGGTACCAAACTGACGATCCAAACAACCGTGTGCCTGCGAATCTCCAACCAGGGGCGCGCGTTCATCTGGCTGCCATTGGTGGTGTGGCGATGTCGGCTCTGGCCGTGCTGCTGAGGGAACGCGGTTACGACGTCACCGGTTCCGACGATGTGTTGTACCCGCCCATCAGTACGCTGCTGGAGCAAATGCAAATTCCTGTGCGTCGCGGTTTTTCTCCTGATAATCTCGAGCCCGCTCCTGATCTCGTGGTGATTGGCAACAAAATCACGAGGAACAACCCAGAAGGTCAAGCCGTGCTGGAGCGCGGCCTTCCGTACGCCTCCTTGCCGCAGACTTTGTACGAGCTGTTTCTGCGTACCCGCTCGCCGCTGGTGGTGGCGGGTACCCACGGCAAGACCACCACGACTGCCATGTTGGCCTGGATATTTCACGCCACCGGCAGGGAGCCGAGTTTTCTTGTCGGTGGGCAAGTGAAAGGCTGGAACTGCAACGCGCGGCTGGGTAGTGGCGCCTACTTTATTGTGGAGGGCGACGAGTACGACAGCGCCTTTTTCGACAAGCGGCCCAAGTTCTTGCACTATCAGCCACAGGCACTGGTGCTGAATGCACTCGAATTCGATCACGCCGACATTTACCGTGATCTCGATCACGTGAAATATGCCTTTCGTAGGTTGGTGGAGATGCTGGCTGCCGACGCTGTCGTGCTTGCCTGCCGGGACTTTCCCCATGCGTGGGATGTCGCTCGCGTGCACCCGCGCACTACCAGCTTTGGATTTGCCGCGGATGCGGTCTGGCGGGCCAGCGAGGTGCGGGATGAGGGTCGGCTTTCGTTCACGTGCCTGTACAAGAATCGGCCGGTAGCGAGAGCGAGTTTGGCGGTGATGGGGGCGATGAATGCACGGAATGCACTCGCGGCGATGGCAATGGCATCGGAGCTCGGAATCCCTATGGGGGAAGCTGTGCAGGCCTTGGAAAGCTTTCCGGGGGTGGCCCGCCGGCAGGAGGTTGTCGGTGAATTTGGAGGAGTGCTCTTGATCGACGACTTCGCCCACCATCCGACCGCAGTGGCCGCGACGTTGGATGCCGTCCACCAGCGCTATCCACACCGGCGATTGTGGGCGCTTTTCGAACCTCGTTCGAACACCTCTCGGCGCAAGGTGTTTCAAACGGAATACGTGCACGCGCTGTCCCGGGCGGAGCGGGTCATCGTCGGTGGGGTCTTGCGCAAGGCCTCGGATGCGGTGCCGGAGGACGAGCTGTTTTCCCCGCAGCAACTTGTCATGGATCTCGAGGTCGCGGGTGTGAGCGCGCGGCATTTTGATGACCCAGAGGTGATCGTCGTTGCCGTCGAGCGGAATGTGCGCCCTGGGGACGTGGTCGTTCTCATGTCCAACGGCGACTTTGGTGGCTTGCGCGGAAAGCTTGCACACGCTCTTGTCGCTCGGACCACGCACCGCGCTCGGTGGGCCTCACGCTAGACAGCCAGGCTAAGCCCTTGTTAGGTACGCAGGTATGCGGTCGTATCGAAAAGAGCTCGTGCTCCACGTGCCGTCGCGCATGGGCTTTGTCAACATTACGCCCGAGGTGGAAGCCGCAGTTCGGGAAAGCGGCGTGCAAGAGGGGCTGTGCTTGGTCAACTCGATGCACATCACGTCGAGCGTGTTCATTAACGACGACGAACCGGGGTTGCTGGAAGATTACGCACGCTGGCTCGAACAATTGGCGCCATATGATCCGAGCCCAGAGCGCTATCACCACAATCGCACTGGAGAGGACAACGGGGACGCCCACCATAAGCGGCAGGTGATGGGCCGCGAGGTGGTGGTGGCCATTACTAAGGGGAAACTCGACTTCGGCCCTTGGGAACAGATTTTCTACGGTGAGTTCGATGGGCGTCGAAGAAAGCGCGTTCTCATCAAGATCATTGGCGAGTGAGCCCCCAAGTTCGCACGTAGCCACCCCTGTTCTGGCCGGGGGCGAACTGGAGTGCACCGGATCATGCAGCCCGAGCCAGCAGAATTCCGCCGCCGAGATCTTCCTCAGCGCAGATCGCCAAAGGAGACGGATTTCTCTTCGACGTCGATGATTGCGTAGTCTCCGTTTGCGAGCTGCCCCGGGGAGACCACGAGAGTCGAGCCGACCGTAGCCTTTCCCTTGGCACCGTCTGGCCGCGAGCACACCGCAAGATAAGGATTGTAGGTTTTCAGAATGTGGCTGATCGCCTCGTGGCCGTTGGCCTTGTGCTCGCCTTCAAAGGGTGTGGCCGGTGCCGTGTGGCCAACGAAAATTTTCACCTGCTCGAGGTGACGCAAAAAGTCGAGCGAAAACTGTGCTTCCCAGCCTGGATACATGAGAAAAAACTCATGATCCCGCTCGTTGCCGGTGACTTCTCCACCAAAGCCGGCAACTACGTACCCCCGACCTAACGGAGCAAAGCTGCGGTGCACTAAGTGGATGTGTTTGTCCACTACCTCGGAGTTGAAGGCGGCCTGGAGAAAGAACCGTTCGGGGGCGTCGTTGCGGCCGGGAACGAAAAATACCGGAACGCCGAGCCTATCGAGCTGGCCGAAGAAACGGGTGATCGACTCTGCGTCGTCCCGCCGTTCGCGGACAACTTCGGGCTGATCCAACCGCGGTAGGCGGCCTTCCGCTTTTGCCCGCTCCCACTCCGCTTGGCGGGCTTCTGCACGCAACACGTTGCCCGTAAAAAGTACCGCGTGCACACGTGCGTTCTTTACCACTTCGCTCAACCGATCGAGGTACGCAAACTCTTCCCGCAGGTCGCCAATGGCCAAAAGTTTCATTTCACATCCTCCCTCGCGTTGTGTGTTTGTGCCTGATGAACCGCCCAACGGCGAGCGCCACGCAATATGTGTCGCCTTGGCGCGGTTGTAAACGGTTGCTTTGCAAACTTCGTGACCAATGGGGTGGTTCAAACGTGGCCGATGCAGAGGGCAGGGAAAATCTTGCGTTTGGGAAGGGACGGGCCGCCCTAAGCTGCGTGCTCTGGGTGTAGGATCTTCCTGCTGTCGGATTGCCTCGAGCGTGTGCTAGAGCCGGCGCATGGAACGCGAAGTTGCACACGTCATGCTTTACGCCGGCTCCGCTTGGCTGGCTGGGAGCTTGATTGGACTGGAGCGGACGTTTCACGGCCGGCCGGCTGGTTTTCGAACTCACGCCTTGGTGTGCTTGGCGTCGGCCCTGCTCATGTTGGTTACCACCCACCAATGGGAGTGGCTGGCCGGCGCCCCGCTGGAGACCGTACGGACAGATCCCACGCGCATGGCGGCGGGCATTATGACCGGCATCGGTTTTCTTGGTGCAGGGGTGATTTTTAAGGAACGCCTGGCAGTCCGAGGCCTTACCACCGCAGCTTCGATTTGGATCACGGCAGTGCTCGGGATTTTGTATGGTGTCGGACTATTCGTACCCGCTGCTCTCGGCACGGTGGCGGTTTTGGGTACGCTCGCTGTGTTTCGTTGGATGGAGGACCGCATGCCCACACAGCTCTTCGCGCACTGTACAGTGCGCTTCGATCGACAGCACGTCCCGAGCGAGCACGCATTGCGAGGCATGGTTGCCGAGCAAAAGGCCGGCGTTGCCAGCCTGAGTTACCATCTCGTCGACCACGGCCGCGCCTTCGAGTACGCCATGGTCATTCGGTCCTACCGGCGCGCTAGCTTCGAAAAGCTCGCAGAGCGTTGGCGCCAGGAGCCTAACGTCGTGGAGTTCAGCATCACTCCGACCGGGGAGTGACCCTTGGCTATACAGCGGCAACGCGGGGCCCTTTAGAGCAGTAACAAAACCGGAACCGCTGCACTCCCGATCACAACCAAAAGGAAGAGAACCGCGGTTGCCGCGGTCTCCCAGCGGTTTGGCTCGTCTTGCTGTTTGTCTCCCACGGTCGCCCGCTCTTCGAGAGAAGCAAAGCCAACACGCTGTTCAGCCGGTACGGGCTTTTGCTGCGAGTGTGTCGCGGCACAGCCGAGCTCAAAGACGAGGAAGCAAGCCAGCAACACGGCGGCGAGCCGCGACGTAAGGATGGAGGCGCGTAAGGGAACCATGAGTAAGCCGGCTATCACAGGCGCGATTCCGGCGCGATGGGAAAATGCTCCCGCCCCTGCCCGCCGCTTACGCTCATGATCTCTGGCAATGTTGCCTGACAAGCGGAGCGCTTGCAGTGCGCGGCGAGTTGGAACAAGTGAAGGGCTAACTTGCGTTTGCAACTGATGGCTGCAGCACACCAGCAGGGGAAAAAAGGGGGCTAGCGCGCGGGGTCGGGCCGCGGCCGTGCACAGTCCCCGCCACTGACGAAAGGGGAGATCGATGCCGAGCTGTGCAGCTTGTGGAGGTCGTAGGTGGCTGTATTGTACGACGTGCCTTGGCACCGGGATGATCCGTTGTCGGAGTTGTCGTGGAGCGGGTGTGAGAAGATGTCGGTGGTGCCGGGGCGAGACGGTTGTCCCTTGCGGCGAGTGCAGCGGTTACGGATTTGGCTGGGACGGGGAAGAATGCACGAGGTGCTATGGTACGGGCCAACGCCCGTGTAGAGGCTGCCGAGCCGCGGGTGGTGACGAGGATGATGGAGGCCTTGGGCAATGCCGTAGATGCTGGGGGCGTGGGTTCGTAAGATGCGAAGATTGCCGCGGTTCCACGCATCAACGCTGTGCAGATTGCCGAGGAACGAGGTGGAGTGAAGAGGCTCCGAGGCCGACTTCCTCTCGCGACGCCAATCCCTCCGAACAGGCTAACGCGGATTGGGAAGACGAAGAACCAGGGGAAGAGGATTGGGAAGAGGAGGAGTCGGAAGGGGAAGATTGGGACGAGGAAGAAGAGTGGGAGGAAGAAGAGGAGTGGGAGGAAGAGGAAGATTGGGAGCAGGGGGAAGACTCGGAAGATGGGGAAGACGAGGCGGGTAGTACGCGCAGCGGGGAAGAGCAGGAGAGGGCGTCGAGCGCCGTTCCTGAAGATGAAACGCGTGACGAAGGCCCGCTGCTCGATGGTGACGAAGAGTGCGCCACGGAAGCGAGCAACCAAGGTGCTGCCGCTGGCGCGGCCGACGACCTCTTCGAATACAAACCGCGCATGCAGGGTTTTTGGCCGGTTGGCGACGATGCTGGGAAACGGGAAGAGGACGACGAGTGGGATGACGCCCCCGAGCCGTCGAAGGATCAGACGCCCCCACCGGGCCCCGAGGCTTGCGGACATTGTGAACCGCGGTTGCGGAAGTTTCTCCTCAGTGGACCAGGACAAGAACCGGCAGACTGTCCACGGTGTCGAATGGCTCCCGAAGCCTCACGGGACGGAGGCGACGCAGAGGCGCGGGGAGAGTGCGAAGAAACAGAAACTATAGCCCAGTGCGAGAAGGACACCGGCAGAGGTTAGAGCTACTGAGTGAGCCTCGCTCGCCTTGGCAGTACGCTCTCCACGGCGGCACATCCGGGGGCGCCGGTGCCTGGCCCGCCTGACCACCCGCACCCGCCGATCATGCCTAGCTCGTCTCGGGATGACGATGAAAAGATTAAACGTGCCTAGCTCGTCGCTGCACTCCTCGCTGTCGGCAACAATGCGAAGCCGGAGTGCAGAGAAGTCCCGTGAGGTCGTGCAAGGCAAGCCGGTAGCTCGCTAACGGTGAACGAAGAGTGGAGCTGAGCGGAGTCGAACCGCCGACCTCCTGAATGCCATTCAGGCGCTCTCCCAACTGAGCTACAGCCCCAATCGTCAACGTTCTTGTCAGCTGCCCACGCATAGCTGAGCGCAACCCTCAGGGCAACAGCAACTCCATGTTGGTCTAGAGGCCTTCGGCTTAACGTGCTTCTTGGGTGAGAAATGCGGGGACGGCACAGGCCGTACATGGAGTTTATGCTGCTCGCGCTCCAGCCGGTTGCACCCGCCCCGTTACTTGCCGGACCTGTTCACGGCCGCCTTTGGCCGTTTCCACACCATGACTCGTCGGTTGATTTCGGTCACGCCCTTGAGGGCCTCGCCCATGCCCACGGCTACGTTTTCGATTACACTGGGCTTGAAGCGCCGTCCGAGTGCGGCACCGCCGCTGCTTTTCCCCGAGCGCAATTTCCCTACGCAGGTAGAAGAACACAAGGCACAAGCCTGCGGCCACAAGACCCATAAAAAAGCCCACTTTGACCACTCGATACGGATGGGAAAAGGCCGAAGAGGGCCAAGGCACCGGGAAGAATCAATCGAAGCCGCTTCGCCCGTTGCGGCGAGGACCGAAGGCTTTGCCCGGCCTTCCTGGGCGAAAGAATCGCGCTCCGAGCAGTGCATCTTCGGCTGGTGCAAACCCGCGAGGCCCGGTTCCAAGAAAAAGTTGACAACCGGTGGGGGCACGTAGTGTCTGTGGGCCGCCGCTCAGGGATGAGGCTCAGCGCGGGCGTAGAGGTGGGCGTACCCGCAGCCTGTGCTTCAGAAGGGAGGGTGTGGAGGGCCTCCAAGACAGTAGAAGACACGAGCTGGGTACGTGTGCTCGCTCGCTTTGCGTGGTTCGGTGTTGCGCTGCTCACGAGCGCTGCCAGCCAGCCCTTCATGCGCTCTACCGCAGTGGCAGTACCTGTCTCGCTGCCAGTGAGTGTGTCGACGGGCTTGGGCTCCACCGTGTGGGTAGCAACGAACGATAGCAGCACTTCTGGCGGTGCTTTCGGTGGATTTTGTGGCTACTCTCCAGCCTTGGGTTTGACCGATGCAGGGTCCGCTGCAGGGTCCGCCTCCGGGGCTTTCGATGCCTACGACGAGGCTTGGAGTGTGTGGATCGATGGCGTGCCGTTCGTGGCTCCGGCCACCGTGGATTTGACCGGGACCACGCTTCTTGCCGGACCGGTCCCGATGTCGGGACTCAACGTTTGGGTGCAATACTTCTTTTCTATCAACACACAAGCGATGAGGATGTTGGTGTTCTTGCAAAACTCCACCGCGTCCACGATCACCGCTGTGGTAGAGGTGCCCGTCAATTTTGGTTCGGATTCTTATACGCAGGTCGACGACACCTCCTCGGGCGACACCTCGGTAACCGTGGCCGATCGGTGGGTGGTGACCTCCGACGGCGGCCGGGGCGACCCCGTCAACACCAGCGTGTTTTATGGCCCAGGAGCTCCGGCCGTAGCGCCCTTTAATTATACGCAGACGGTTTTCGAGTGTTCCGGCTCTGAAGGCTTGGGAGCAACCTTCAATATCTCGGTGCCGGCCAACAGTGCGCGGGCGTTGATGTTTTTTGCCGCTCTCGGCGATATTCTGGGCACGGGGAATCCATTTCAGGGGCCACGACGAATGCGGCGCTATTCGATTCGGTGACGGCCTTGGCAAGCCAAACCGATCTTCTGACCGGGGTTTCCGTCGACACTTCGCAGAGTGCTCTCATCCTGAATTGGGAGGGTTTGTCCGTTCCCTTGCCGCAGCAGTTTGTGCCCCGCGCTCCGGTTCCGGCAATGGCAGCGCCGTTTTTCGCAGCGTTGGTGCTCGTTCTCAGCATGCTCGGCCTGGCACGCCTCCGTGGGAGAAACGTGAGGGGCAGTTAGTCGCGCCGAACTGAGATCCCGCCTGCGCAAGCTTGCGGCCCCGTCCGTAAGCTTCGCTGAAGACCTAGCGAGCCTCGGTTGAGGCCCTCAGGCTGCAGCTGGGCGCCAGAGGCGCCAGATGGGTACGCCCACGGCGAAGAAAGTACCAAGGCAACGAAAGCCGTGGCGGCTGTAAAAGTGCAAGTTTTCTTCCCGCGCGGTTTCCAAATACGCAGGCAAGGGATGCTCCGTCGCTTGCAAGGCGTGTGTGAGGAGCCGACTCCCGAGCCCGCGATGTTGGACTGCTGGATCCACGCCGAGTGTGCGCACGTAGAGAAACGGTGGGCGCGGCATATGGCGCGCGATCGTGCGCGCCGCTTCCACCGCACGTTGGGCGGCGCTCCATCCGATATGCCAGAGGCTTCGCAGCGAAAATAGCGTGTCGCTTGCGGCTGTAACTGCACCGCCGGGAAACGACACCGAGATCAGACCGCAAATCGCCCCGGCGGATCCCCGCACAATCCACGCCGGGTGCCGCGACAAGCAATGGGCGCGTAGCGAAAGGCGAAAACTCCACCACATCTTTTCTGTCCGCTTGCTGGAAGGCTCGCCACAAATGGCCTGCACAAGCGGGTCGTGAAAAAAGGCACGCACCAACATGCTTGCCGCTTCACGCTCGTGTTGCCAAGCGAACTGTTCGATTGGCCATAAGGGTGGCAGAGCGCGTGTGCTTGGTTCCGTCACGACGATCTCCTTGCCGACACGGCGCGGCGTGCGCCGCAGGCTAGCCCGCACTTGGCGCCAGCGGCAAGCGGGCTCGAACAGCTTGTACACACAAATCTCGGGGGTTGCGTTCGGAAGTGTCTTAGGAAAACTCGATCGCGTTTTGCCATAGCGTTAGTGATTCGGCATCCAGCACCGCTCTCTTGGCCATACGGCTGAGCAGGCTCCTACGGTGCCCGGTCGGGTATGATCGATGCTGCATTTGGATCACTAACCAGAATGAAGGCGACCGGAGAACATTGATGCCCATCCGTTTGTTGCTTCTGCGCTGGGTTTTAGTTTTGGCCACTGTTTATCTAGTATGGTTCAGCGGCGGTCGCGCGCAGAACTTGTGGCTCGTGACGGTGTATGTGCTGGCGTACGTGGGGTCGACGCCCGTCATCCATCGTGCCGTGCGACGCCGGCCTGTGAGTCAGCGTCTTTTGGTTGGCCTCGTCGTGTTCGACATCGCATTCGTAAGTGTCGGGCTGATTCTGGCCCATCCGACGCAATTGGACTTTTACCCCGTGGTTTTTCTCGTCCTATTCGTCGCTGCAGTGGCCCTCGATTTTCGGGCGGCAGTGGTCACGGCGGTGTTACTCGGCGTAGTGCACTTGGCAGCTACGGCCAGTACATCGCCCGATCCGATTTGGACCCACACCGACGAGTTGTTGCGGATTCCCTTTCTTTTGGCTGTGGCGGGTTTCTTTGGCTACCTGTGTCAACAACAACGACGCCGCGCGCGACGCCGCTTATGGAGCCAACGCCAACGAGACCGCATGCAGGCGTTGGCGGCGGCCGCACACGACATTCGTAGTCCACTCGCGAACGTGGTCAGCCTCACCGAGATGCTCCTCGCTGGGGATGCGGGCGAGCTAAACCCGGACCAGCGCGACCTCCTCGAGCGGGCCCACGTGGATCTTTGGCGCATCGTACGACGAGCTACAAACCTGATGGACGCTGCGCGCTTGGACCAGCAGGCGTTACCCTTGGAGCTGGAGTGCACGGATCTAGCCAAACTGTGCGCCGAAGTTGTGCAATCGATGGAGACAGCAGCGCGAATTCGCAAGCTCCGATTGATTCTGGAGAACGAGTCAGTCGGGAGCGAGGTGTTGGCCGATCGCGTCCAAATAGAGCGTGCGGTAAGCAACCTGGTGGACAACGCGCTCAAGTACTCGCCAACAAACGGCAGTGTGTGGCTGCGGGTACGCAATCCCTCGCCGGGTTGGGTGAGCGTGGAAGTGATCGATCAGGGACCGGGAATTCCGGTGGAGCAACAGGAAGCAGTGTTTCGCCCATATGCACGGATCCATAGTGGACCACCTTTGTCAGGCAGCGGTCTTGGCTTGTTTATCGTGCGGAAGATTGTCGTGGCGCATGGTGGTTCGGTGACGCTGGAACGTGACCCGCATGGGGGAACATGTGCGCGCATCCTGCTCCCGCTGATCATTGGAGAGCGGCCACATCCACGAGAGGGCAAAAATCCGCCAGGCACACAGACCCGCGGGTGGTCCTCCAACGGGCAGTGGCTTAGGTGAGGGAATACGTTAGTCGCTGCGCGTTGCTTCCACCTGCAATGCTTCGAGGAAGCGATCGATGTCGTTCGTGGTATTGTAAAAATGCGGAGCTACCCGGATGCCGCCGTTGCGTACCCGGACGATGAAGCCGCGCTTGTCCAGGCGCTGGGTCAAGCCCTCGGAGGACCGACCGGGCAGGCGAAATACGATGATGCCAGAGCGCTGGTGTTCTCCGAGGGGGCTGAGAATCTCAGCTCCAAGTGGATGCAATCCATCAACCAAGCGATCCGTTACCGCGCGGATGCGTCGCCAGACTTCTTCCCTGCCGACCTCGAGAAGAAGCTCGACGGCGGAGCCGAGGGCGTGAATGCCCATATGGGGTGGGCTGCCAGGTTCGAACTTCAGGGCATCGCGGCGTGGCTCGAAGTGGTAAGGGAGGAACTTATTTTCGTCGTACACGCTCTTCCAACCGTGCAGTACGGAATCGAGGCGATCGATGACCCGGCGCGACACGTACAAGAAACCACAGCCTTCTGGAGCGAGGAGCCACTTGTGGCCGCCGACGGCGAGGCAGTCGATCCCCAAGCTTTCCACCTGGAGCGGCACGGCGCCGACGCCTTGAATTCCGTCGACGCAGAATAACCAGCCGCGCTCCCGGCAAAGTTGCCCCAAAGCTGCCAGGTCGTTGCGTGCACCCGTGAGCCAATCGACAAAGCTGACTGACAACAGGCGTGTGCGCCGATCGGCAACGGCGACGACATCGTCAGGGCTCACAAGCCCATTCCGCCGCGCCACCAAGCGGGTCTCGACCCCCCGGGCACGCAAGGCAAACCAAGGGTAGATGTTCGATGGATATTCTTGATCGACAGCGATCACGTTGTCGCCCGCCTGCCACGGAAAGCCGCTAGCGACAAGGGAAAGGCCTTCGGAGGTGTTTTTGACGAAGGCGATCTCATCGGTCTGCGCACCCACGAGCTTGGCGCAGGCTGCCCTCGCGGCTTCGCTACGCAACTCCCACCACTGGTTTGCTGGCCCATCTGCTCGTAGGGCTTGCTCCAAAAACGCCTCGACTGCTTGGCGCACTCGCAGAGACACCGGTGCGACACCTGCGTGATTGAGATGCACCAGTTTGTCGGTTACCGGAAACAATCTGCGCCACGGATTTGCAGACATGTGGCGCTAACTAGAACGAGAATCGGGCGAGACCAAGACCATGACCCACGTGTTGCCACCCGATGAGTTGCAACAAATCCAAGTAGACGCCGCTCATGGCGGGATGCGGCTGGACGCTTTCGTTCGCAACATGGTTCCAGCGTTATCTCGACGTGCCGTGCAGGAAGCGATCGATGAGGGCAGGGTGTTCGTCAATGGTCGGCGGGCCAGCAAAGGCACTCGCCTGCAACCTGGTGCCATGGTGACGATCGTTGCCGAGCTAGTGCGCGAGCTCGAGCCGAACTCCGAGCTGCCGGTGACAGTGGTCCACGAGGACGATCACTTGGTTGCCGTGAATAAGCCGGCGGGTCTGCCGAGTCATGCGCTGCGGCCGTTCGAGCGCAACACGGTAGCGAACTTCCTCCTCGCGCACTACCCGGAGATGCGAGCCCTTTCGCGGGCAGGGTTGGAAGCCGGGCTGGTGCACCGGCTGGACACAGATACGTCTGGAGTTCTGCTCGCCGCGCGCACGCCGGAGGCGCATCGCCATTTGCGTGAGCAGTTTGCGGCGAGAGAGGTTCGTAAAGAGTACCTGGCGCTAGTGAGCGGCACGATATCGGAGCCAGGGGCGATTCGAAGCCCGTTGGAAAACGACCCAAGCCAAGTGGGGAAAATGCGCCTCGCCCGCAGCGGCAGCGGTCGAGCCGCCGAGACCCATTACCGGCCTCTGGAGTGTTATTCCGGGCACACGCTGCTGCGGGTGGACATCTATAGCGGCCTCCGGCACCAGATCCGTGCGCATCTTGCCGCCATTGGGCATCCGATTGTCGGCGACGCTTTGTACGGCGGCGACCCCAGCCTCGGCTTGAAGCGGCAGTTCCTACACGCCACGCGTATCTCGTTCCGTCACCCCGTCACGGTACAACTCTTCGCCGTGGAAGCCCCGGTGCCGGAGGAGCTGTCCGCCGTGTTGGGCGAACTGAGAAAGCGAGAGCGGCAAATCTACAAGGCTTCGCGTCCGCGCCGGCGGTGACGGCCTACCGCGCCTTCGGGCGCGAGCAGACCAGCATTAGGCTGCCACTTGCTTCCCTTTACTCTTTGCTTTCGCACAAGCGGCGCAGAGGTTGCGCTGATTGTGCGGGTCCTCGACCAAACCCTCGTCCAGATTGTGGCAGATCTTCTTGCACTCGAAGCAAATGAAGTAGATTCCTTCAATCGTCTTGTTGATGCGTTCGCGATTTAAGATCCGACCCTTAAGCTTCTCGATTCGGATCCCCAAGAGTTCTTCGTATTGGCGCTTGATTCTGCGGCGCCCGGCTTCGTCCTTTGGTAGTCCCTCTTCTTCACCTTCAGGAGCTAAGTCCGGGTCGAGCAGGCGTAAATTCTTTTTATTCTTCGCCTTGGTGCTTTTGCTCTTCTTAGAAGTCCGTGCCATGGACACCTCCGCTTACGCAGGCGTTAACGCGTGCGCCTGGTGTAACCACAATTCTTTTCGCAGACCCAAAAGAAGCCGTGGGGGCCGAAGCCGGTAAACTTCACGACACGGACCTCAGCACCGCAACTCGGGCACAAACGTTTTTCTTGAACACCGCCTTTTTCCGCCGTCTTGGCTTTTTTCTCCGCCACTGAGCTACCTCCTTAAGCTGGATCACGAGGTGGAAGACCGTTGCTGACAATCCGGAGGGTGGTCAGCGATCCGCCATTGAGAGCTCCGTGCCCAGCACGCCGACACAAGCGCCACGCGTAGCCAAGGGCAATACACCTGTCAATGCAGGATCGCGAACCGGAGCTGCTACTGTGCCGTCGCTGCACGTCCCCGCATACCGCGACACCTGTCCTCTGTGTGTTTGTCGGGCGAGAGAGGCGGCCGGGGCTCAGGCGCAGACGGCGGGCCAGCATTGGAGAGTTAACGAGTCCGAGTCCACTAAGCCGCTGGGTGCTACGCGCAACAGGCGAATCCGTCGTGTTCACGGCCGCCAACCTTGCGCGGTCATTCGCAGCGGGATCGCGAACGTGATCTCCCCACTGCACTGATTGTGCGCGAACACAGGAGCGCCAGATTCCGCCAACACTCCACCCAGATACAAGATGAGGCTGAGGCCAGTCGGCCCTGAACCCAGTGCAGCCGCCAAGGCGCTTGCGTTGGTGATGTCGGTGGCGTCGCCGGTCCGCGGTGACGGTCGCCGCACATCGACCACGGAGACTCCCGAAGCCGTACAAGTGGGCAGCCGCGGGTCTCGGTTGTTCAGGCTCAGTCGCATAGGGATGAGGCAGGCGCCGTTATGGGAGTCCCCGTCGAGATCGCAGGCAGAGTCGCCATCCGTGCATCGACGCGCGGCCGAGGAACACCGAGCCGATTGCGGAAAGCAGGCTCGGGCAAAAAGAATTCCAGCAAACAGTCCGGCCTCCCTGCTCCGCCGCCAGGAGCACAAGAGTTTGCCGGGGCGGTTTCGGCGCACAGAGCGGGGACGTTTGTAGGGGTAACAGTCGCTGATGGCGTCGGTGATTGGGAAGTAGGGAGGGTAGGCGAGAGCGTTGGCGTTCGCGTTGCCGTGGGGGTCCGGGTAGGCGTTGTTGACCGGCTCGGAGTAGGTGTGGGCGATGTCGTGGGGCTCAGTGTTGGCGTCCGGGTCGGAGTCAGGCCTGGCGTCAGCGTTGCAGAGGAGGTGGCGGTGACGGTGAGAGTAAACGAGGGTGGCGGGGTGGCTGAAGGAGACGGGGAATGGGACGGCGACGCTGTCGGTGCGGCAGACGCAGTCTCCGTGGCAGTCGGAGACGCGGTCATGGTTGCGGAGGCCGTCGCAGTGGCGGAAACCGTTGGGGTTGCGGAAGCTGTCACCGTAATCTTGGGCGTTGCCATCGAGCTCGCGGTCGGCGTTCGTGTTGCGGTTTCCGTTGGCGGGAGCGTGGAGGATGCAGTCGGTGTCGGCGTTGGCTGAAGAACCGGTGTGAATGTAGCGGTTGGTGTCGCTGTCGGTGTGGCGGTGGAATCGGGCTTGACAATGACCATCGTGTCGAAGACAAGGTTGTTCCGATCGACAGCCTGCACGGTCAGCGTCCTGTTGCCGGCAATCCGTACTGCGGTGTGCTGGTAACGTGCGAAACTACAGTAGTTCGAAGGTCCCGCCGGGCCGTTTTGGCCGCGGGCCAAGGGCAGTAGGTTTTGCTGCCGAACAAGGGCTATCGGCTTGGTCCGTTGGCGTCGACATTGGCAGCGGAATCCAGAGTCGCTCCGCCCCTCCGGTCATGATGTAGATCGCCCCCCGTCCATCGTGGCCAGGCGAGCCATCGGGAAGAAATTCGTCCCAATACTTGCTTCGTTCGTAAGTGTCGTCGTGACCGGTGAACACCACATCCACACCATAGCTTTCGAATAAGGGGCCCCACTGACTCCGCACAGTGAGATCGCTTCCGAGGGAGGCTAAGCCGTTGGCGCAAGAACACGGGGTATGATGCAGGAACACGAATTTTCACTTGCGCGTGGTCGTGGCGAGTTGCGTTTCAAGCCAAGAACGTTGCGTCGCTGTCATCGCAGGCGAGTTGGAGTCTAATCCCAGAACCAGCACTTCACTACTTTCAAAGGCCCAGTGGTGCGTTACGCGGACGCTGGAGCATCCGAAATTCTGCTCACGAAGCCCAATTGCTTGCGCCCATGGGATTCAGGTCGTGGTTCCCGGGCACGGGAAAAATATTGCTCGTTGAAGCAACGTCGAGTAAGCGAGGAGTCCATTATTGTCCCAGTCAGACTGCACGCCGTTCTGATACGCGTTGTCGCCCGCTGTGAAGACCAAGGGTGGGTCCGATGCATTTTGGTTGTTGGCCACATCGTAGTATGCCTTGGTGCCTGCCCCCGATCGCCGACGACGGTGAAAAAGACGTCATTTGAGTCCGTCCGCGCGCGCAGCGTGGTAAAGTACGAGGAGAGGGATACCGGCTGCAGCACCACGCCGTTGGTGGTGAGCTGATAGTAGTACCGAGTGCCGGTTTGGAGACCGGTTAAGCGCACGCTGTGGCAGATACCTGCACTACCCACATCGCACGCAGACGCAGGCGGAGCTGTCGCAACTTGGCCGAGCGCCGTCGTAGTGCCATACTCTACCGTGTTGTCACCCGCGGTGTCGGTCCACCGCAGGATGGTCAACGTTGTGGGGTCATTATCGGGATTCTGCAGCAGCGGTCCACGCGTGAGCACCAGCGCGATTACCGGGCTTATCGAGGCAAACGCGACGAACCCGGCGACAACGATTGCCGCGGCTTGCCTCCTGCGCACCGCCCACCACCCACCACCAACTCGCCATCCTCCTGCAGCGCATCGGTACTAGCTACGCCGAGGGCCCCGATTTTGTCAAGCCAATTTCTGGCAATGGAGAGTACACGCACGGGACCTGGAAAACGGGCGGCTTTTATACGATTTTGGCCTACTCTTGGCCCCTTGCGACCAGCGCATGCCTTTTGTACTCAAGTGCGCCGTTGTCCGCGGAGGCCGTGGGCAGGTAGCTCAGTCGGTAGAGCAGAGGACTGAAAATCCTCGTGTCGAGTGTTCGATTCACTCCCTGCCCATCGCTGGCGGTTGGGCGCTCGCGATTGGCACGATCAAGCTTTGCTGGGGCGTATTGCCTAGATTTTGTAGCTCAGCGCCGGCACAGGCACCGTGCATTGCTCGGCAGCGGAACGATAGCACGCTTCCACAATCGCCACTGCTCGCAACCCCTCTTCCAGCGGGATCGGCACCAGTGCTCCGGAGCGCACGGCCCGCACGAAATCGCGCAGGACTTCGCGCACGGTCGGTACCGGCGGGGGGAGTTCGAGGTTGCGGGTTTCCGTTCCTCGCACTAGCACTGCCGAGTGTAACACGTGGTCACCGATGAGTTGGCCGTGTTCGCCAGCAAGTTCGATCCCCCCCGAGCGGCTGCCTGTGGCGCGGGAACCGGCGATCGTGGCGAGTGTTCGATCGTCCTGCAGGCGGAGTACAGCGGCAAAGTTGTCTTCTGTGCGGCGCACGTTCACTCGGCTCCACTCGCAAGCCACGCGCGCCACCTCTTGTTTCAAGAGATAACGGACTAGATCGAAACAATGTACCCCGGTGTGGAGCAACATTCCTCCCCCGGCTACGGCTGGGTCGTCGATCCACCCAGGCCGCGATGGTTCGAACCGTTGGCCAAGGCGCATGCTGTGCACGGGACCAATCTCCGGTAGGTGCTCCAGGATGCACCGCACCACGCCATTGTACCGCAAGGTTTGCGCGACCATTACGGTGATTCCGGCTCGGCGCGCCGTGGTCAGTATCTCCATTCCTTCTGCCACGTTCGGCGCAGCCGGTTTTTCCAAAAGGAGCGGTTTGCGCTCTGCCGCGGCCGCCTCCACGATTGCTTTGTGCACAGTCGGGGGAACAACAGCAACGACCGCATCCACATCTCGAGCGGCGACGAGTTCCCGGAAATCTGTGTAGGCGCGGCAGTTGTACTCTTGTGCTTGCCGTTCGGCTTCGGCAGGGTTGCGGCGAGCGATGGCAGCAAGTTCAACTTCTGGGAGGTCACGGATGATGTGGTTTGCATACCGCCCGCCGTGTCGACCGGTCCCAATCAGTCCAAGGCGAAATTTGCCAGCCACGCGCTCACAATACTTGCACAGATGGTCCGAGACAATCCAACATTGCGACTCGGTCACGCTGTCGAAGGCAAATCGCGTGTCGGCTTTCGCTCTGTGTCCGAGAAAGCTAGCTAGGTCCTTGTGCTTTAACGTCGTGCGCGAGCGGAGCAGCGTGGGTACAACGAGATCGATCTTGTGGCAGGAGCAAGCGAAGAAATAGAGAAACTCAGAGCCCCTACGAAGAGACACGCGGCACGCACGCGGCGGATCCGGCACGCGGATGAGCACCGCAAGCAAGCTCCACCCTGCAATGAGGAATTCCCCATCGATGAAGTGATGCGGCGGTTGCGGGCCGCGGCGCCAAGCTGGAATGCGCCGGTGGTGACTCTCATGGCCGAGCAAAACCTGGGACCCTTCCGAGTCCTCCTGGGATGCTTGTTAAGCTTGCGTACGAAAGATGAAACCACAGTAGGTGCGGTGCAGCGCCTTTTTGCCTTGGGAAAAACACCGCAGGACTTTCTGCGGGTTCCGGTCCGGAAGATCGAGCGTGCGATTTACCCCGTCGGTTTCTACCGCACGAAAGCACGCCGCATCCGGGAGATCTGCCAGATTTTGGTAGAGCGGTACGGCGGGCAGGTGCCGGCAGATCTCGACGAGCTCTTGCAATTGCCTGGTGTCGGACGGAAAACCGCCAATTTGGTGGTCGCGAAAGGCTTCGGATTGCCAGGAATTTGTGTGGACACTCATGTCCACCGCATTACCAACCGGTGGGGATATGTCCGCACGAAATCGCCACATGAAACGGAAATGGCGCTGCGCGCCTGCTTACCGCGCCCCTATTGGAGCGAGATCAACGATCTGCTGGTGGCCTTGGGGCAGACCATTTGCAAGCCGCTGTCGCCTCTGTGCAGCGTGTGTCCGGTCGCGCACTTTTGTGCTCGCCAGGGCGTGCGCCGCTCGCGCTAGCAGCGCGCGGGACGACAGCCGGAGGTGATTGTGAGTGAAGCGAGGCAACCGCGGCGCGGGCGAGGGATTTTCTTGACTCCCTCGGACCGCGCCGTTACAAGCCCCGGCAATTTTCTCCGGTGAGGAGTACACATGCGGCAGCGCTTGTCGTGGAAGTTGGTGGTTGTCGGCTTGTTCGTGAGCTGCTCTCTGTTCGGTTGTGCGGCAAGAAAGCAGCCGCAAGCGGTTCCGACGGCGGTGCCCATTGTGGAAACGCCCCTCCCAACGGTGCCGCCCGTCACTTCCACTCCAACGGTGGCACCGACGCCGTTACCCACGCGGCCCGTAGGGCGTGAGGACGTGAAACCGAAAAAGGGGCAAGCTATCGGCCCGGTGATTACGCACTTCGGCGTGGCACGAGCTGACGGCTACCCAGTGTCGCCGATTGGTACCGAAAAAGGAATTCCGACATACCTGACGAGCGCGGGAGCAGGGTTTATGCTGGTCGTCGAGGCAAAGCCCGGACTGGCGGGGCACGAGGTGGGCCGGAGGGTGTTTGTCCACGTGCCCGATGATCCAAGCGTTCGGCCCGACTTGGAAATTATCAGCAATCGGCCGCTCGGCAACGGAGATCCCCGCGTTTGTGACAGCAGGCGGCCCAACATTGGCGGGATCCCAGCAGCGCCGAGTTTCGCCGAGACGCAACCGATCACCGATGCGATCAATGACTTCGCCTGCCGGTTTGAAACGCATAACGACAATGAATCCGCATGCACCGTCAACGCCAACGGCGACTTCGCGTTCGTCAACCCGGAAACCACGCAGCAGTTCTGCATGGCTGTGGCACGGGCCTGGGATTTCCCGGTGGGCGACACAATCCTGACCGTGCGGGTGCGAGACGTAAAAGGCAACGCTGGCCCTCCGAAGCAAATTCGTATTCGTAGACCCGTGGCGCCCCCCACTCCGAAGGTGAAGGCGATGCCGTCGCCGACGCCTGCGGGACCGAAGCCACTGCCGACTCGGCCTGAATGAGCGTCACCCCTTGTGAAAGGGGCCGTTGCTCTGGCAAGTGGTAACGCCTGGTGGAGGAGGAAGTATGAGAGCACGAACCATCGTGTTGTTAGCGTTGCCGCTGATCCTTGTGGGCTGCACCAAAGGCTGTGAGAGATCTTCAGAGGCACCCACGGCCACCGCGCCGGTGCCCATGGCTGGCCAGCCAGTTGCCGGCACACCACAGGAAATGCCTGCTGAAGAAGACTGCGTAGTGCTGATTGACGCGGATCCGGACTTTGGTGCGCCCCCTCTATCCGTGCAGTTCACTTCGGAGGTGGAATGCACGGCCGGCGATGTTCAGTACAAGTGGGACTTTGGAGACGGCAGCACTTCGTCCGAACCTAACCCCGTGCATACATACACGAAAGCGGGCGAGTACACGGCCACGCTGACGGTGACCGCGGGCAAGGTCAGCGCTTCGGACGAAATGGACATCACGGTGGAGGAAGAGTCCGAAGAGCCGCAGCCCTCCGAGTAAGAGTCGGTTGTCCCGAAGTCGGCCGCGCCCGGCTGCAGGGGCAGCTCTTGCTCACGGCATGGGTGGTCGGAGCTGCAACCGTTGCTGTGGGCGCTTCTGCCTGATTTTTGATCCCTATAGTCATGTATGCGTAGTGACGGATCCCAAAAGCCCGATCCTGTTGGTCAGCCCCGGACGAGAAAGCGCCTCGTTCGCGCGGGTTTAGGAATCGGAATCGCCGCGCTCTTCGTGGGTTTGGTCGTCTACGGCAGCCTCCACGCCGCGGGATACAGATGCGAGGTGTGCATCACCTTTCGGGGTCAGCAAGCCTGCCGGGAGGTCGAAGGGCCGAGTGAGTCTGAGGCGCGTGCGAGTGCGGTGAACAATGCTTGCGCGGTCCTCGCCTCGGGAGTGACAGAAACACTGGCCTGCGAGCGGACTGTGCCAGATCGCGAGCAGTGTAGGCCGATTCCTTAGTCTCCGTGTGTCGGGCGATGGCCTAGCTATGGCTGTCTTCGGAGGATCCGCAAAAGCTAGCGAGCGTGCACATGCCGGGGCTAACCCTGTGGAAACTCGGCCTCGATTACACAAACTCTGCCGTGCGCCTCAAGCAACGCCGCCGCGGCTTTCCCTTAAGCGAGTCGGTAAGGCAAGCTAGCGGCATTCCAAAAACAAAGGGCCCATGCTTACGCACAGGCCCTTTCAGCTCGTTCGATGAAAACGGCTGTTGACAGTATTGGCTTACGCGCCGGGACGCTTGAAGAGGCTTTGCATCTTCATCGCTAAGCCCATGTCGCCGGCGATTTTCAACTTGCCGCTCATGAAGGCCATCTGGCCGTTGAGCTTACCGGTAATCATGTCGACGTAGTCTTGCGCCGCCATGGTCATCGTCATGTTGGGCGATTGGTGTGTGCCCTCGGTGACCGTGCACGTGCCGTCCTTAATCGTCACGTAGTAGTTGCCACCACCGTCGCCCGTAAGGTTGAACTGGATGACGGCATTCATCCCTTTCGCGGCATCGGCATTCAGGTTGGCCGGCATTTGGTTGAAGATCTCTTTCACTTGATCTGCGACTGACATGGTTCCCTCCTCCTTTTCTACACATGGGCCTTCCTGGGAGCCCTGTTTTTCACCAATCCCTTAATACCTTGCTGAAGCGACGACGCTTGTACGCGAGGCACTCGGTTTTGTCAACACGGGTGGGGTGCAGATCGAGGGTCCGGCTTGCTGACCTCCTCGGGTAACAAGGTTGGTGACGAGAAGCTCGCGGTGCAGGGCAAGCATATCGTGGCTTACGCTGAAGAGAGCGGCAACTCCCAAGCGGGAGTCGCCTCCAGGAGCACCGAGGGTAAGTTCAGCGTTCCGCCAATATTCGAGTATGGATAGTGCCGGGAATTCACGTGAGCGTGCAACGGCACTCCAGGGCCATCGTGCACCTCGTAGTCGAGCGGCAGTGGTCCGAGAATTTGCAACACCCGATGCAGCGTGCGCGCGAACAACCGCCAGACCCGTTCCGGCACTTCGGTGAGCCGTTCCCAGTGGTCGAGGCATACGACGTCGTAGCTTCGAGGGAATGTGCCGAAGGGGCAGAAGTAACTGATGCAGGGACCAGCGTCGCTGAGGAGAAATCCGAATCGGCGCGCAAACTGAATCATCTCCTCCCAAATTGCGGGCTCGCGGGCGGTGAGCTCGCATTCGCGCTCGATCGCGGGGAAATTTCGATCGCTGCCAATCACTTGGTTGTGGACATGCGGCTGGGAAGCGCCCGACTCATGCCCTTGGTTTTTTCGGATCAGAACTTTGCGTACCATAGGATTGCGATAAGCCACTTCCGCCACGCGGCGGTCGACCGCCAGCAAGGCCTCGAACTGCTCAGGTGGGAGCATGGCGGAATAGATCAAATCCTCGTGACCGCGGGCGCCGTCGGCAAAGTGGCGAGGGTCCTCGACCACCACGTACGATTCGTTCTGTCCGCCGGTGCAGCATTCCGGAATCCGCGGCACCAAGTTGCGCACTGCTCGGATGAGCCACGGGAAGTCAGAGGGCCGGCCGTGGACCTGCTCGCTCGTCAGGCGACAGATCTCGTCAGGCGACCGATCTTCGTTGCCTGGGCAAAACGGACACTCCTGTCGTGATCGTTCCAGATCCTCGCGCAGGGCGGCTTCGTAACGTTCTCGGTCGACGTGAGCCTCCGCGAGCAGCCGTTGCTGCGCTTGACGCAAGAAACCACTACGCTTGCGGTGCACGTGGGTGAAGTAGGTGATGTCACCCGTGAAGGGATTGCGCACCCAAACGAGCTTGCCCTCGTCACAACGAAACTCGATTGGCATCGTAAGACTCGTTTGTGCCTGCTGCCAAGGTCCGACCCACGCAACGCCCTGATTGGTGCGCAAACTTAACCGGTCGCTGCCTTCTGCACCCTACTCCCAACGCACAGCCAGCTCGACCGGCGGTTCGCCGTAAAGGCAGGGGTCAGTAATTTCCGCCTCGAAGCCCGTGCTTCCCTCAGGTGCAAGCGTATCTTGGGCGGGTGAAATTTCCCTTTCCAGACAGGGATTTCCTTGCACGGCATCCGTTGCTTTCACCACCAGGACGACCCTGCGGGCCTCGCTACCGCCGGTGTTGCGCAGTTCTCCGGAAACTCGTATGGAGTTCGGAGTGAGTCGCTCCACTTCTTGCTTGGCGATGACCACGCGGGCAGCGCCAGATTGCGCTCGTTGCGGCGTTGCGGCCGCGGCTGCTTCCGCGGGCGGCTGAGTCGGGGCGTCTGTCGCCGCCGGGCGTGGCGGCAGGACCCTTTCTTCCGCTGCTTGCCGACCTGCCGGTGGGTGGTCGGAGAAATGCACCACGCCGCGTTCATCCGTCCACTTGTAGTAACGCTGAGCCAGCGCGACTGAGGCAGACGCTAGGAGGACAACGCAAAGGGCTGGGCGCAAGAAGCGTTGGCAGTGATTCATAGTGAATCTTTAGGGCGTTGATCCGTGGCGAGTCAACAGCAAGCCTGACGACGATAAAGCCCCGCAGTGGATTGGCACATTGGCCGAATAGTGCTGACTCGAGTTGGAGCTCTTCGACCAGCGGGACTTCGGGAATGCTCTGAACCGCTGTCTGCGTTGTTGCACAAGTTCGGCGTCCCCGATGCGCTTTTTGGCAAGTACGCTTAGGCCTCTCGGCGGTGCGCAGGATGCACTTCCTTGTTAGAGGATTCCCACGAATTTCGTGTTGGCAGCGTTTGCTCGTTTACCGATTGGTGATCCAGATAGCGTTTGAGCGCGGGTCGCTTCAGCTTTGGTGTTTATGCTACCCGCCGGGCCAAGGGCTTTCTCCGTTTCTGGAGCAATTGCCCTGCTGTAGGGGCGCTGCTTGACTGGTCTGCAGACGAGCGATATGGACGATCGTCCATGGATGCCCTTCAGCGGCCGCTTTCCAACCGAGTAGCTGAAAGTGGCTCTGGGGAACGCGCTCCTTCAACGCAGGCTTTTGCCCAGCGGCTCGCCGAGCAGGCAGTGAGGTCCCCTCATAAGATTGCTTTGTCCAGGTGGGTACCGGGTAAAGGCTTCGCCCTTTTGACCTACCGAGATTTGCTCGGATTGAGTGAAGACATTGAAAAATCGTTAGCAGTCTTTTCGCATGTCGTACCGATTTTAGGGGGCAAGTCGTTTCAAGCTGTCGCCGCAATGGTGGCCGCCTCAAGGTCTCGTCTACCGTTTTGTTTCCTAAACCCAAAATGGCGACGGCCGCAGCTTGAGTTCGCGTTACGCCAACTTCGCGCAAAGGCATGCTTTCTCGATTCAGCTGGCTTGCTTGCTCTACAAGGCCTCTCGGATAGGGACCTTTGGACTCGTAACATAGAGTGGATTGTAATCGAGCCGGAACTCGCTGGGCTGGCGAGCGAGATGGCCAATCGTTTGGCCAGTTTTGCCACTTTGCGCTCGATGCCCCTCTCCAGCGATACGCGTGGAGAGGCCGCCTGTCCGGACTCACCTCTGGGTACCTCCGTTGGTGCTTGTTTATTTACGTCGGGTTCGACAGGCCGACCGAAGGGGGTGCTCGTTTCGGCTGAAGATCTCGACGCGAGGATCGATGCAGAAATTGCGTGGTTCGGCCTTACTGAAGCGGACGTCCTGTTGAACGTGCTGCCATTCTCGTTCGATGTGGGCTTGGCTCAACTGATGACCGGATTGGCGTTGGGAGCTGAGGTGGCCATGCTGGAATCGTGGCTACCTCGAGATATCTTGTTGGCGGTTGAGCAGCGATCGGTAACCTGCATTGCGGGGGTTCCGTCAGTATGGTCTGAGTTCGTGAGGCAGGGTGTGAGGTTGGACTCCGCGGGGCGCCATCGTTCCCTTCGATATGTGACCGTGTCTGGCGGTAGTTTGCCCCTGAACGCGCTCGAGCAGCTCATGAAAGCGTTCGAAGGGGTCGGGATCTATAAAACGTATGGACAGACTGAGGCGTTTCGCGCCACCTCACTGAGGCCTGAAGATTTGCACAGAAAACTTGGTAGTGTTGGAAAACCCTTTCCCGGAGTGCATGTGCGGGTTGTGAGAGATGATGGAACCCTTTGTGCACCGGGGGAGGTCGGGGAAGTGATTCACTGCGGTCTGGGGACCATGGTTGGTTACCTCGATGATGACAATGAAGTAGACGTTCAGGAAAAGCGCAAACTCCGCGCCAACCCGTTTTTCGGGCACGGGGATGAACACCCGCAGGTTGTCTTTACCGGGGATCTGGGGTTTCTCGACGAGGATGGCTTTTTGTTCCTCAAGGGGCGACGGGATGCATTGATTAAGGTGTTTGGCAATCGAGTGTACCCATTAGAGGTTGCAGAGCAGATAGCGTCCTTACCTGGCATTGAGGATGTATACGTGGCGCCAGTGTCCGGGACGTCAGGGGAAGCAGAACTGGCTGCTTTCATCTTGGCTCGGGAACCGGCACTTAGCCGTGCGGAAGTGCGAAAAGCACTGGCTTTGCGACTACCCAGTTACATGGTGCCGAAACACTTCGTGTTTGTGGATGGGCTGCCAAAAGGCGCAACGGGGAAGATCGATGGCTTGGAATTGATTTCGCGGCACGGGTTCGCTCCCTATCGGGCAGAGGGCCCTACGCTTACGATGGACTCTGGGCCCCTAAGAGCCGAAAACGGGGCTTGTGAGTAATGACTCGGGTTGGTGGTTGCATGCTGGACGCGGACGCGATTTTGAAATTTCTCGAAGAGACAGTTGGCATAGATACCCGTGAACTCGATGTCGGTACGCCTCTATTCTCCTCGGGGCTGATCGACTCGGGCGCGATGGTGGAGTTGATTACGTTCGTGGAGGCGCAAACTGGAGTACGTTTCACCCCAGACGACCTAACACTCGAGAACTTAGATACGATTGCCAACATTCTGGGGTTCGTTGCTAGAGCTGAGAATCGCTGTGACGACTGAGCACCTCGCAATTCTTCAATCGGTCGCTCAACGCTTCGGGACGCCCTGTTACGTTTATTTCTTGGATTCGATTAGGGAGCGCGTTGCTCTGTTGAAGACTGCCTTCGAGGGGCTCTTCAGCATTAGTTACGCAGTCAAGAGTAACCCGAACTTGGGACTTCTGCGGCGAATCGGGGGAATGGTCGAGTACCTCGACGTATCTTCGGCAGGGGAGATTGCCCGCGCTCTCCGGGCCGGCTGGCCTGCTGCGATGTTGACCTTCACCGGCCCCGGTAAGACGGAGTCTGAACTCGCATTTGCAGTAGAGGTGGGCGTGGGGGAGATTGTACTGGAGTCAGCAGACGAAGCCCGCGTCCTTAAGGAGCTAGTACGACGCACCGGGCGCCGGCAGCGGGTGTTGCTGCGCATCGCGCCTGAACGGGTTCCTCGCGGGTTTGGGTTGGTCATGGGGGGCAGGGCGACCCCATTTGGTATCGACCAGGAGCAGCTCGATGAAACCGTGGCGTTTGTGGTTTCGTCTCCCGAGCTCGAGTTGGACGGCTTTCATGTTTTTGCGGCTTCCCAGTGTTTAAGGGTGGAACCACTGGTTGAGTACTACGAAATCGTAACTCGGCTCTTCCGCCAAACCTGCGAACGTTTGCACCTGAGCCCCCGAACGTTTGTCTTCGGGTCAGGCCTAGGAATTCCCTACCATCCGGAGGAGTCGCCTTTGGACCTTTCCGCGCTAGCCCTAAGGGCATTGCCGATGCTCCGACAGTTTGCTCAATGGGCATGTGCCCGAAGGAAAGATGCGACCCTCGTTTTGGAAACCGGACGTTATTTAGTTGGCGAAGCTGGGGTCTACCTCGCCGGTGTGACTCGGATTAAGCGTTCGCACGGCCAAACAATCGCGATTTGCGATGGAGGTATGCATCAGCACTTGACGGCGGCCGGCCATTTGGGTGGGGTGATCCCTAGGAATTTTAAAATCACGAAAGTCTATTCCACCGCAAAGAGCGATGGCGAACAGGTCTATACTTTAGTCGGGCCATTGTGCACCACACTCGACACCCTCGCTCGCAGTATCTCTTTACCGCGCCTCTCTCCCGGGGACGTGATTGCAGTCTGGGCCAGCGGTGCCTATGGGCTCACGGCAAGCCCCTGGCACTTCATTAGTCATCCCCCCCCGAAGGAAATTGTAGTAGAGTCTGTCTCAGGCGAGTCTCTGGCAATAGACGAGAGTGACTTCGGCCCGCTTTGGTGGCCAGCGGAGGCCAGTGTCGCCGTGGCGAACCACAACGGAACTAATGAGCAGCAAGGCTAAGGATTTAGAGGGCATACTTATTTTAGGGGTCCCGCGCTCGGGTACGACGCTTGTCCGACGCCTGATTAACGTTCTCCCGAACATCGCGTGTCCAGGTGAAACCAACGTCTTCACGGGGTGCGGTCGGCTCCTGCGGAGCGAGGAAATCTCTGGAGGTGTACGCATTGGGATATTGGATGGGCTCGCATATGCCGGATTTTCGCAAGAGGAGGTTATTCGTCGTCTTCGTGACTTCGCCTTTGGTTTTCACCGTGAATATGCACATCGTCTTGGCAAAAAACGTTGGGCTGCAAAAACGGCATTCGACATTTTCTACTTGGAAGAAATCGAACAGCTGTGCTCGGATGAGGTCGCGTACGTCTGCGTCGTAAGGCACGCGCTGGACGTCGTGGTCAGCCTTCGAGAATTGTGCGATAGAAATGGTAGGTACTTGCGTGAGCTGCACGATTACGTGATCCGGAACCCGGACTATTTTCAAGCGTTCGTGCAGCTTTGGGTGGACTTGAATGAGCGTCTTTTGGAATTTGTTGGTCGCCACCCAGGTAACTCCTTCTTGCTGCGTTACGAGGACTTGGTGAGGGATCCAAACGCGACAATGCATGAGGTTGCAGAATTTCTGGGAGAGCCCTGGGAAGAAGGGTTGATAAGTGCGGCACTTGCGGACCGAAGCGCAGTCGGCCTCGGGGATTGGAAAACCTACGGAAAGCCGCTGGTTGATAGTAACAGCGTGGGACGTTGGCGATCGCTCCCCCGCCGCACGGTCGCTCTCTTGGCGTCGACATGTAACCCCCTTTTGCAGAGGTTTGGCTACGAGCCCGTTTCTGTGGCATTGGAACCCATGTCGCGTTCCGAGTCGCAACGGCGCTACCAGCTTGGACTGTGGTTGCAGGCTCTTAAGTCAGGTTCGGGAGCAGCCGGACTCCTCGGTGAATCGAGTAAGAAAGGGTCGCCAGAGGAATAGTTGGTGATTCACAAGGCCCGTTGGTTTCGCCTGGCGGCGGAGGCGCTTGTCTTCTTTTTGCGGGAGAACGGATTGCGCAAGACAACCCGCATGGCCCTCCACCGGTGTTTCGGAGAAGAGGAGTGGCTTGGACTCATACGCTACCTGGAAGCGCCGAAGACTCCTCTCTCTTTGCCGAAACAAGTGAATGGGGTGACCATTCGGCTGCTCGATAGAGAATCCTTGGATACTGCGGTGCGGTTACCGGAAAGCAGGGTTTGGCTTTTGCCACCACACCGCCGGCGGCAAATGATGGAAGAGTGGGTGGAGCGGGCTCTCATTGCCGAGAAGGACGGGCGTCTGGTGGGGATTGTGTGCTACGTTGACTGCCCTGGGCAAAGCCAACCTTGGTACTCGGTTGTGGAACCGTGGTTGCGACAGCCTGCGAGGCTAACCAAGCTACTGTACGCAAAACCTGGAGAGCGCGGCGTCGCCTGGGCGTTGGCAACCTGTGGAACGGAGTGGTGCGCTAGCCAAGGAGTCCGTTCAATCTTGTCATGGATCCAAGCGACAAATCGGAGCTCCTTGTTGGTGAATCGCTTGCAAGGAGGAAAGATCGTTGGCCGCATGAGGAAGCGTTTCCGTTTGGGACGGGAAACCGTGACGTGTTGGCCCGAGGGAGTGAGCGATACCGCGAAGAGTGCCTTGGGTGGCTAGCCGCTTTTGAGGGGATGCTTCGTGTTATGGTTTGGACTCGAAATAGATCCCTGGCCTCTCATCCGGAGCTAACAGGGGCGAGGCTAAGGGGCTGCCCAATAGAACCGTCGGTAATCCTGTGATCCGACGTCGAGGGACCGACAAGGACGTTGGGGACCCTTGCGCTCAGGAGCCGAATGCTTAGGTTTCGCGACCGTCACCATGCAGAACTCCAAACACAATCATCAGGAAATTGTCTTGCGCGCGTTTGACCGGTTGTTTGACCGTGCCGCCGCCAAGCTACGCGTGCAAGTTTCGGAAGAAGAAAAACAAGAAGCCCGCAGGGATTTCGCCGAACGGGCCGCACAAGCCATCGATCTTTTTGCCCAAATGGGCGTGCTCGAAATTCCCGAAGAAGTCATGCAGCACATGGAAGCGTCTTTGGACAAACTATCTCCGGGGCAGCTCATCGGATACATCGCCGCGCTTCCTTTGGTTCATCAAGCACAAGAGGTCATGCGGCAACTCGCCTATCAGGCCGCGCAGCAAAAGCTGCTAGAACGCATGATCGAACAGGCGGACGATACGTACGGCGGCAACTGACGTAGCATCGCTACTGTGGCGCCAGCCTCATCGTCGTCTGGGTAGTGGGGAGCCGGAGGTTCTCACTTCGCACCCCCGGCGAAATGCTAGGCCCTGGCCCCGAACAAGCGCTCCCTTGCTGAGGGCAAAAGGGGGCGCCCATTCAACAGCAGGTGACGGGGGTTGTATTCGGGGTGGCGTATGGAGAGAGCGATTTCGTCCGCCGTGCGGTCGGCGGGAATGGCAAATCCTGCGACCCCGGCAGCGTTAGTCCGTAACTGGGCAATCAGTCGGTCGGCCCCGGCAATCACGCGTACCTCGGCGCCTTCAACCGGCGGTTGCTCTCCCGAGAGGTCCGCATCGTTGTCGAGTACGAACACCCGTGCGGTTCGCCCGTCTGCGGCACGCTCCACGCGCACGGCGAGGTCGCGCAACCAAATCATCGGCTCGCCAGTGATTGTCCGCATGCCGATTCGCTCCGGGTGACGCGCGGCGTTGGCACGCAGCTCCACGCGTTGTGGCGCCATGCCGTGGTCAGCCGTGAACACGAACAGCGTGGATTCGATGAGGCCGTTGCGCTGGAGAGCATCGAGAACCAGTCCCAGGCGGCGGTCGGTTTCCGCAATTGCAGCCCGCAACCCTTCACCGTGTGGGCCATACTCGTGCCCAGCTCCGTCCGTGAGTGCAAACTCATGCGCAACGAACACCGGGGGTGGCAGACTCGGGTCGTCGAGTAACGTGAGGATTTGCGCCAACCCGCGGGCATCGAGGATGGCTTCCCGATGCACGCTATCTTTGCCATCCGCCTGATACCGCGGGTCAATGTGCTGGAGGAATTCGGCCGTGTACGAACGTAAACGGTCGCGCGCCCCGAGCACCCGTTGCTCCAGCGCGGCATGCTGGGCACCCCGGCTCTGCGGCTCGTGAATGCTGACGGTGAGCGCCTCTGCGCCGTAAACCCGCCGAAATGCCTCATAGAGCGTTTCGACACCGGTGCCGAGAAAACCCTCGGTCAGCATCCCTTGCGCCTGAGGGGCGAGGGGCTCCCGCCGAGCACGGTCGTAATAAGTCGGATTGACAATGTCATGATGGCCGCACCATGCACCGGTCAAAATCGTGCTGTGGCTCGGCCACGTAATACTCGGGAAATTCACCACCGAGCCGAAGGAAAACCAAGCACTGCGATCGAGCACGCGACGGAGGTTGCGAATTGCCGGATCGCTGGTTTGCCACAAGTAGACGAGCTCGGGGTGGCTGAGCCCGTCGAAGACGATCAAGTAGACACGTTGTGGACGTCTCTGGCCCTCGGCGATGATCTCGGTGATCACACGCCCGTCCTGCCGCTCCAAGTACACATCGGGCGCCACGCCGCGTTCAGAGGCGCGGCGCCCGCTCCAGTCGCGCCCGTCGATGAGCGGGAAGCCCATGATGTGGCAAATTGTGGGTGCAATATCGACGTGGCGAACCGCCAGCGGATAGTTGCCGGGACGCACGGCAGGGCCGGCAAACGCGAGCGGTGCGCGCGACTGAACGACGTCCAGAGCCCCATGCTGCCCGAGCTGGGTGCCGAACGCGTAGCACTTCGGGCTGATGACGAGATCCCCCGTGTACGGACTATCGAAGAGTTGAGCGATCCGCTCCAAAGCAAAAGGGTACGAAAGGTGCTCGGGCTCGATGAACGCCAGGTTGGGGTCCGAGCCATCGTAACCGGAGCGCACGGCCGCGGCACGCTCCTCTTCCACGGTGCTTACCAAATCCGCATCGGTGCGCGCTATCGGGTTGTCGCCGATGAGTTCGACAACACGAAATGCTTGCTCGCCATCGCAACACAAGCGCTGGAAACGCAAAAGGCCGCGGCGTGACCACACTTCGTACGTGCTATCGCGACAAGTGAGGACGAGATCGACGTGGTCCCGCACCTCCGGGTCGTCGAGCAAGGCGAGCAGTGCCCGCTCTGCTGATTCGTACTGTTGCGGATCCAAGCCTTGTCCACCTTGTCGTTCGGGCCGCCAAACTTGGCCATGAGAAACGTCTTTCATCGTCAATCCCTCGCCGCTAGGGAACGCGGCACTCCCAGCGCGTAGAAGGGCTGGGTAGAATTTGCTACGCGTTGCCGTTCATATGCCGCCGCTCTTACGCGTTTTACGCACACACCTGACTCTCGCTGTCGTTGCGGGCAACTCCTTGATCCTCGCCGGGTGCGCAGTGTTTCGCAAACCTCCGGACCCTTGGCAACAATTTCCCTGGACGGTGGAACTGGGACCCTCGCAGGTAGAAGCAAAGGTGGAGATCCCGCCCGAGGCACCGGCTCTCGGTCACTTTCTCAAAGCCCAACTGGCATTGCACGATGGCGAGTTGGAGCGGGCGGCGCGGGAGCTGGCGAGTGCGGTGGCAGCCGATCCCGCTTCTCCGTTTTTGCGACGCCGGCTGGGGCTGCTGTACGTGCGGCTTGGCCGCCTCGACGAAGCTCGCGAGCAACTGCAGGCGGCGGTCGATCTCGACCCGCGAGATGTCCATTCCCGCATGCTGCTCGCAGGGCTGGCATCCGCGATGGGCGATGAAGCGACCGCGGAGCGTGAGTACGAAGCAGTACTGGCTCAAGAGCCAGCGAACCAGGAGGCCCACCTGTTCCTCGGGGCGCTGCGCGCCAAGCAGGGGAAGTATGATCAGGCGATCGAGGTTCTCGAGAAATTGGTTCGGCTCAATCCTTCGTCGTTGCTCGCTTACGCCTATCTTGGTCGTGTCTATGCCGCCAAGCAGGACTTTGCCGCAGCCGAACGTGCGTTTAAAGAGGCGCTGCGTTTAAGCCCGGGGACGGAAAATCTGCTCCTCGATCTTGCCGAGCTTTACCAGATGCAGAACAAACCGCAGGAGGCCATCGAAATTTATCAGCGCATGCTGCAGGCGGACCCGCACAGCGCCGTCGTCCGCCGCCGCTTGGGTGGCCTGTTTGTCGGTCAGAACCGCTTGGACGAGGCTCTGAACGAATTCAAGGAGCTCGAAAAAATCGAAACGGATCCGCAGGACACGCGCACTAAGATCGGCCTCATTTATTACGAGAAGGGTGAGCTGGAGAAGGCCGTTACCGAATTTTCTCTCGTGCTCGCTGCCGACCCGCAAAACTACCGGGTGCGGTACTACTTAGGGGCCGTGTTTGCCGACTTGCGCGACTACGACCGTGCAGTGGCCGAGTTCGAGCAAATCCCGCGCGAGGCCGAATTTTACGCTGACGCTCAGGCACAAATCGGTGCGATTCGCCAGCGGCAAGGGCGGCTCGACGAGGCAATCGCTGCTGTGCTGCGCGCAATCGAGTCCAAGCCGGACAATGACGATCTGCGCACCTTTTTGGCGTCGTTGTATCGCGAAAAGGGCCAACTGCGAAAGGCCATCGAAATTCTGGAGCAGCTCGTTGCTAAGGCTCCAGACAACGACCGGTATCATTTTACCCTGGGAGCATTGTACGACGAAGCCAAAGACAAAGAGGCGTGTATCCGCCACATGCGCAAGGCCATTGAGCTCAATCCGGAGAACGCCCCTGCATTGAACTACTTGGGGTACACCTTTGCGGAGCAAGGGGTGAACCTTGACGAGGCGGAAGACTTGATTCGCCGTGCCCTGAAGATCGAGCCCAACGACGGTTACTACGTGGATAGCCTGGCTTGGGTGTACTACCAGCGGGGCGATTATCGCAAAGCGATCGAGCTACTCGAACGCGCGATGGAGCTGGTGAGCGACGACCCCACGATCACCGAGCACCTCGCCGATGCCTACCTAAAGGTTGGCCGCACGCAGGAAGCACTGAATCTCTTTCAGCAGGCTCTCAAGCGCGCCAAAGATCGCGACCAGATTCGCCGCTTGCAGGCAAAAATCGAGGCACTCGGCGGTAAGCCGGAAACCGCTGAGCAGCCGCCGGAAAAGGGGAGCGAACGGTGACGGTCATGTGGCGCCGCGCCTCCGTAGTGGTTGTGTTGGCCGCGTTCGTGTGGTGCGGGTGCGCCGGCCCGGCGCGACGCGGCACGGAGCAGGCGCTACCAGTCCCGGATTCGACCGAGGTGATGGCCGCGTTTGCCGAACGAGCAAGCTTTCTGCGTAGCCTGAGGGCAGTGGCGAAACTACGCTACACCGATCCTCACGAACGGCATTCCGCCCGCCAGGCCATCGCGGTTGCGCGACCCGATAAAGTTCGCGTGGAAGTTGCGTCCATGTTCGGCACGGCCTTCGTGCTCGCCGCGCACGACCATCGGTTGCTTGCGTACTTGCCGGAGGAAAACACCGTGTACCAAGGAACGGCAAGTGCAGAAAACGTTTGGCGTTACACGCGTGTGTGGATGCCCGTGAGCACGCTCGTCGAGGTGCTGCTCGGAGTGCCCGCGGGTGGTCAGGCGGAGGCAGCACCGTGCAACGGGCAAAGCGCGCAGTTTGTATGCCTGCGTCAAGGCGCCGGCCAAGGTGGCCTGCTGGTGGCCCTAGATGCGCGCGGGCTGCCGGCGGAAGTGGAGGAACTCGGGTCAGTTGATGGCGCCGTGCTGTGGCGTGCACGCTACCTCGAGTACTCCGATGAGACGACGCCCCCAGCTCCGAAGCATTTGGTGATCGAGGTGCCCCGCTACCGGCGTTCGGTGTCCTTACAATTGAGCGATATCGAAGTGAACCCGCCGATTGGCGACGACGTGTTTCGCCTAGACATCCCGCGCGGTGTGCGTGTGGTCGATCTTGACGAACAGGAGGCGGCCGAGTGACCTACTGGTTCAGTGGGTTGTTTGCCATCCTCCTGTTGGCGGGGTGCACCCGCGAGACTCCCAACAACCCGAGTGCGGAGAAGAACCGCCCGCGTTTGCTCACGAATGCAACAATTAGCGATCCGAAGACCTTCAACCCGATTCTATCTGTCGACGCCGCCTCGACGGCCGCGACCGCAGATCTATTCGAAGGATTGGTGCGTACCAACCCGCTGACAACTGAACAGGAGCCCCTGCTCGCCGAGCGATGGGAGGTCGACGAAACGGGTACGAGATGGACCTTTTTCTTGCGCCGCAACGTTCGTTGGTTTGACGGCCAGCCATTCACCGCCGCCGATGTTGCATTCACGTTTCGTGTGGTATTTGACGACCGTGTCCCGAATAGCCTCCGACACGTGTTGTTGGTCGATGGCCAAGCGCCGAAAGTTGAGGTGGTTGACGATTTCACCGTGCTCTTTACCCTGCCGCGACCGTTTGCCCCGTTCCTCAATGCAGTGGGCATCCCCATCGTTCCCAAGCATGTGCTCGAGCCCGCACTGAACAGTGGAACCTTTGCCCAGCAGTGGGCCATCGACACGCCGCCGGAGAAGCTGATTGGAACGGGCCCTTATAAAATCACGCGTTTTATCCCCGCCCAGTTCATCGAATTCCAGCGTAATCCCGATTATTGGATGCGTGACGAGAACGGGGCCGCCTTGCCGTATTTGCCCGGTCGGGTGCAGTTGATCGTGCCGGATCAGGACACCATGTATCTGAAGTTCGTGGCCGGCCAAACGGATCTCCACTACCCCCGACCGGAAGAGGTTCCCGAACTGCGGCAAAAGACGGAGACCATGCAAATTTCCGTTCAGGAGGTTGGGCTGGATCCAGGCTCCACTTTCGTCGCATTCAACCGCAATCCCGCTCACTACATCCGCGACGGTAAGCGGGATCCCCGTTTGGATTGGTTTACGGATCGCAATTTCCTTCGCGCCATTGCCCATGCGATCGACAAACAGTCGATGATTGTGAACTGCCTCAATGGTTACGGAAAGCCCGCCGTTGCGGAGATCTCCCCCGAAAACAAGTTGTACCACAACCCGAATTTGAAGGAGTACGAGTACGACCTGGATTTGGCACGGAAGTATTTGGAAGAAGGTGGTTACCGGGATCGCGACGGTGATGGCTGGCGGGAGGACGGGCGTGGCAACGTGCTGGAATTCTCCCTGACGACAAACGCCGGCAACCAGGTCCGCGAGAAGATGTGCTCGATTTTGAAAGAGGATTGGACCAAGCTCGGAATCAAAGTGAACTACCGCCCGCTCGACTTCCAGGCCTTGGTGGAGAAGCTCAGCACCAGTTACGATTGGGATGCGGTGCTCATCGGTTTTACCGGAACGATCGAACCCAACAACAGCGCAAACTTTCTGCGCTCCAGTGGCAATTTGCACTTCTGGCACCCGAATCAGCCAGAGCCGGCAACACCGTGGGAGGCGGAGATTGACCGGCTTCTCGATCAGGGTTCGCGCGAGCTCGACCCGCAAAAGCGCCGCCAATATTACTGGCGCATTCAAGAAATCTTGCACGAAGAACTGCCGATCATCATGACGGTGCGGGACTTGCGGTTCGTTGCGTACCGGAAGGCGTTGCAAAACTTCCGTCCCACCGTGTGGGGCTTGTATCGGCCGGAACTCATTCGCTTCGCTGAGTGAGCGTCGACAACACCGGCCGCTTCGGTATCGGCACGGGAGCGGAGAGCTGGGGAAAGAGAGGCGATGGCAGGCTACCTGATCCGGCGCTTGGTCCAAATGGTCCCGCTGCTGTTCGGGATCACGTTTCTCTCCTTCCTCATCATGAACCTCGCGCCAGGGAATTTTTTCACTCAGTTGCGCATGAACCCCGCAATTTCCCCAGAGTTGGTCCGGCAGCTCGAAGAGCAGTTCGGTTATGGGGATCCCTTACTCGTGCAGTACGCTAAGTGGGTTTGGCGGGTTCTGCATTTCGATTTGGGAATGTCCGTGGCCTATCGCGTCAATGTGGCCGACCTCATCGGGATGCGGGTGGGAAACACGATCATCCTGTCCGTCACGAGCATGTTGGTTGCGTGGGGTTTAGCGATCCCGATGGGGATTCTTGTAGCCTTGCGGCCGCACTCGTGGCTCGACCGGAGTTTGTCGTTTGCAGCATTTTTTTGGATGTCGCTACCGAGTTTTTTCTTTGCCTTTCTCCTCATGTATCTCGCCTTGCAGACGGGTTGGTTCCCGGTAGGGGGGTCGATTTCCGTCGACTATGATCAACTCGACTGGTGGGGAAAAATCGTCGATCGCGCCCGGCACTTGGTTTTGCCTGCCTTGATCCTCGGCACCGGAGGTTTGGCGAGCTTGATGCGTCTCATGCGGGCAAACATTCTGGAACTTAAACAAGCGGATTTTGTGCGCACCGCCCGCGCCAAGGGTCTTCCCGAGTCGGTTGTCGTGCGGCGGCACATCCTGCGCAACGCGTTGAACCCGTTTGTGACCCTCGCCGGTGCGGAGCTCGGGGAGCTAATCGGGGGTGCGGCTTTGGTCGAGGCGGTGATGAACCTGCAGGGTATGGGCACGCTGATTTTGGAAGCCGTACAACGGCTCGATACGTATGTGGTCATGGGCTCGATCTTGATTGGTTCCATCCTCTTGCTCGTCGGAAATTTGCTTGCCGACTTGCTGCTGACCGTGGTGGACCCGCGCATCGATTTCACCCGTTTGCAGCGCGAGGGCTGAGGGCATTTGCGCAACCATGAGAACGTTGTGGCCAGTTTAAGCCGATGCCGCCCGTGACCCCAACTGCCGCCACAACAGCGCGCCGTCATCCGGGGCTGGTCGTATGCGCCAGCGCGTTCGTTCTCGCGTCGTTGTACCTGATGGCCATCTTTGCGCCCTGGGTGGCGCCATACGACTACACCGAGCAAATGCGGGCGTTTCCGCACTGCCCGCCGTCGGCATTACGCATCAACCCGCCGTGGCGTTGGCAGGAATCGATTTTGTACACCTACCCGCGTAAGCTTGTGGATCCCACCACCCGCCAATACGAGGAGGATCGCTCCCGGCGCGTGCCAGTGGTGCTGCTGGCCTACGGCCGTTTGTTTACCACCCCACCGGGCGAGCCGCGCTTTTTCTTGTTCGGTACCGATAGCTTGGGGCGCGATTTGTTCTCCCGCATCGTTCATGGCTCGCGTGTGAGCCTGTTCATTGGTGTGATCGGCGTGGCCCTGAGCTTCACGATCGGGATTTTTGTTGGTGCCGTTGCCGGCTACTGGGGCGGCTGGGTGGACAACGTGCTCATGCGGCTGGTGGAAGTCCTCATGTCCCTCCCTTCGTTTTATTTCTTGCTCGCGCTCGCCGCGGTCATTCCACCGAACATCGATCCGGCAACCACCTTCGTGTTGATTGTCGTGTTGATGAGCTTCGTGCGCTGGGCGGGATTCGCTCGCATTGTGCGGGGGATGGTCGCCTCCTTGCGCGAGCGCGAATATGTGCAGGCTGCGCGCGCCCTTGGTGCCACTCGGGCTCGGGTGATCATCCGCCATGTCATTCCCGGCACGTTTGGGTACACAATCACCGCTGCGACTTTGAGCATCCCAAGCTTCATTCTCGGGGAAAGCGCGCTCTCGCTCCTCGGCTTGGGCATTCAAGAGCCAGGGGCGAGCTGGGGCAATCTATTGGCCTCGGCTCGGAACGTGCAGGTGTTGGCCCGGTACCCGTGGGTACTGACGCCCGGCTTGTTTATCTTCGCCACGGTCATGGCGTTTAACTTCCTCGGGGATTACTTGCGCGACCGCTTCGATCCCCGCAGCAGTGCTGCCTAGCGTAGGGCTTGGCAGAGGCGGGCCGATACTCTGATGTCGCACCGCGATGCGGATTTCCTCGCTGTCCGCCGCCTGATCGTTCTCGGTTCCCTGTCGTTTGCCTCGGTGGGCATTGCCGTGGTGTTACCGGGCGCGCTGTTGCCACTGTGGATCGACCGGCTTGCGATCGAACTCTCCCAGGCAGGCTTGCTGCTGGCGGTTCAGCCTCTCGGCCATCTCGCTGCGGTGCTACTGTGTCCCTATCTCCTGGGAGAGTCCACTGTGGCCCGGACTCTGGCCGTGGCCGGTGCCATGCTCGCGAGCGGGCTTGCGGCAATAGGATGGCTTACTGCGTGGCAGGCGGCGTTGGCGGCCATGGCGCTCAGCGGGGCGAGCATCGGTATGCTGGAGGTGGCAACGAACACCGTCTTGCTTACCCGCACGCCGCAACCGAACCGCGTGTTGAACTTCACCCATTTGTTTTTCGGAGTAGCCTCCGTGTGTACGCCGCCCGCAGCCGCATTGGCTCTCCGCGTAGGGTTCCCGTGGGAATGGCTTTGGATGTGGGCCGCAGTTCCCATTGCCGTCACGGCTCTATGCTGGCTGTTCACTGCCCCTGGGATCGGCGCGCAGCCGCAAAGCAGCTCGAGAGCAGCTCGGGGGCAATTGGGCGAGCGCGGTTGGGGGCCAACGCTCGCCTTGGCGGCGGCCATGGCTGCGTACGTCGGTGCGGAGATTGGCTTTGGGAGCTGGTATACGGAATACGCTACCAGTGTTTACGGCGTCTCGCTGGTGGCCGCAGGTTATGGTTTGGCTGGTTATTGGGGCGGCCTCACCGTCGGTCGGCTACTGCTTGCGCTGTGGGCTCCGGGGCATAGCAGCGTGGCGTTCGTGGCGGGTTTGGCAGTAAGTGCGGCAGCACTTTCTGGCCTTGCCTTAGGTGCGCCAGGTATGGGGGCATTTATCTTCACCACTGTAGGGCTCGGCTTGGCGCTCGCGGGCATCTTCCCGGGAATTCTCGCATTGTCGACGGGTTGGTACCCGCGGGATATTGCGCGGGTGACCTCTGCCTTGCTTGCCGGCGCCGGCTTGGGACAAATGGCGTTCCCATGGATCATGGCGGTGCTCGCGCAGCACGTCGGTCTCGCGCGAGCGATGTGGATCTACCCTTTGCTTTGTTGCCTTGTTGCGATGGCGGTGGCCATCGGTCAGGCGATGCACAACAAACCCGTCGAGCGACCCGCGCCGCGCTGAGGCATCAAACTAGAATAATGGATTCGGTTGCAGGAGGGCGGCGTCGAAGCGCGTACAGACTGAATAAAGCGCGGAGTGGAAGCGCGACGGGAAAGGGTCCTCCGGCAGGTCTATTCGACAAAAGCGTAAAATCGTGCCGCGGCGAATGTCGAAAGAGCGGCTCAGCTATGGCCGGTGACTTGTGCAGGAAGGCGAGTGGCAGAGGCGGATGGGCTGGGAGCACTTCGGCTGCTGGCGAACGGAGGTGTATATGCTCAGTGAATGGTGGGCGATTGGTTTGATTCCATCGCTCGCAGTTGCAGCAGCAGTGGGTGCGGGGGGACTGTGGGGTGCAGTGGTGGCGGCAGTTCCCACTGGTTTTGTCCTCCACCAGCTGGCGCGCTTTCACCTCGAAGTGGTGGAGCGTGCATTCGACTGTCAGGCACGCCCGGCGTTAGCCCTAATCCAAGCGCGGCTCGGGCATTTCCTTGGCCGTGCTTCACTGACACCGTACCAGGTTTATGAAGTCACGCTCTATCGGCATCCCGAGTGGCAGGCGGCACGCGACCACATCCATCGCTGTTGGCACTGGGTGGCGAATTTACGAGCGGCTGCGTTCGCGGCTATTGTTGCTGGGGCCGTCCTGACGGCTGCTGCAATCACGGAGGCCTCTGTCTCGCCTGGTCTCCTGTTTGCGTGTGCCTTCGTGGTTGGCGTTACGGCTCTTTTCCTGTGGCAGAAGGCAAAGCGCACGCAGGCGTTGCTGCACGAGTTCGACAGTGCCTGGGTGCGCGCTCACTGGCCGGCCTACGAGGAGGTGGCGAGAAGCATAGCGGAGCGGTTCACCGCTAGCGGCCAGTACGAACCTAGCTGAAAGCCGTGCTTCCTACCCCGTTCGCCTACCGCGCCCACGCTTGGAGGGAGACAGCCGAATTGCGCGGGCTGCAGGGCAGCGCAGAAATGCTGCAGGGTTGGCGATTTCGGGGGTGACCGCCAAGGACCACCCCCGGACAATCGCCCCCTGCCACAGCACCCAGGGGGCGTGGTGGATGATGGCGGAGGGCCGCACCCGCATCGGCGAGGCCGGGCTGATGAGCGCTCCGTGCAACACCGTGCAACACCGCGTAGCGCCGCACCGTGGCTGTGCCCCGCGAGAACACCGTGCCGTGTACCTTGGCATTCGGCCGCAGCTCCGCCGTGCCACCCACCAGGATCAGCACCCGTTCCGCCGGCGACCCGTTCGGCCCCACA